>NZ_NOXX01000160.1 GCF_002251775.1 Flavobacterium aurantiibacter | reverse complement strand
GCAAAAAAATCTAACGAAGTAGGCAGCCGTTTATCTGTTTAGCGTTAAAGTTGTTCCTTTCATCGCTTTTTGATTTCACAATTTATTGATTTCAAGCGATCTGACAAAGATTTTTAATCGAACTCAGGTTTTTAGCGCATTTTGTGAGGCAGCTTGCAGCGAAAAACCGGAAATGCTGCCCAAACGATAGCGGATTAAAACAAGCCGTTTAGCTCGGTATCCACTCGTGTGATGATTGTACCTAAATCTTCGGGATTGTTTACAAAGTCGATATTATCTACATCGATGATGAGTAGTTTGCCTTTGTCGTAGCCGTGAATCCATGCTTCGTAACGCTCGTTGAGTCGGCTGAGGTAATCGATGGAAATACTATTCTCATACTCGCGTCCGCGTTTGTGAATTTGACCGACCAAATTTGGGATCGAACTGCGCAGATAAATAAGCAAATCGGGCGCTTTTACGAGCGTTTCCATGAGTTCGAACAGCGAGCTGTAGTTTTGAAAATCGCGGTTCGTCATAAGTCCCATGGCGTGCAAATTGGGCGCAAAAATATGTGCATCTTCGTAAATGGTTCGGTCTTGAATGATTCGTTTACCACTCTGGCGAATTTGCAAGATTTGGCGAAAACGCGAGTTTAGAAAGTAAATTTGTAAGTTAAACGACCAGCGTTCCATTTGGTGGTAGAAATCGTCGAGATACGGATTATCAACCACATCTTCGTAATGCGGTTCCCATTTAAATTGCTTGGCTAATAATCCGGTAAGTGTGGTTTTTCCGGCACCAATATTGCCGGCAACTGCTATGTGCATTAAGGTATATTTAGGTAATAAACTTTGATTTGACTGTCGGTAAAAATAGCTAAAAATTGACCTTTAACGGCAAAAGATTGGAAGTTGTTAATCGGTAATTCCAGTTTTTTTATCTGTTTATTTTTATAGTCGAGTGTGAAAATTTTTCCGTCGAAACTGTAAATTATACCATAATTTTCTAACAATTGCAGCTGCTCAAAGGGCGGAATGGCTAGGTCGGAGCTAATGTTTCCGAAGAAATTGAGTTTCCACAAGTAGTTTTCGGCGTCGTTCCAGTATAGAAAATTCAAATCGGCCGCAAACCACGTGGCGTTTAAGCGTAAATTTTGTGTAAGTGGTTGCAGTTTTCGGCTTTGGAGTTCGTAGCGGTAGATTTTCTGATCGGTTTCGTTGCAAATCCACAAATTGTTCTGCGCTGCCGTAAATACCGCAGAAGCCACGAGATTTGGGGCGAGTTGTTGAAACGATAAAGTTTCGATTTCGTTGAACAAGTTATCGAGAATAACGGCTGCATTAAAATTCGGATAAAAGAGCAAAGGTTTCAGCGGATTTTGCAATTCGATGTTTTGTGGCGCACCCATACCCGTATTTTGGTAAACGTATTTGCGAATAGAATCGCGTTTGGTAACCACGCTCCCCATAAAAGTGTAAACAGAGCCATATTTGTCGATTGCTGCCAGCTTTTCGCCGTATTCCAACGGAATATCTCGAAGCCATTTTACCGACTGTGCTTGCGCAAAAAGCCCAGAAGCAAGTAGTAAAAGACTTACTATTAGTGTGGTACACGGTATTTTTCTTAACATGTTGGGCTAACAGTTTAACATTTTTATGGTAACAATAATCAAAGTCATTCGTCATCTTTGCTTACAGCTAATGTAACTAAAATGAAAAACCTGCTCACTTCCTTCTTTCTTATTTTAACAACTCTGGCTTTTGCTCAGAAAGATTTTCAGGGTTATGTGGTTTACGAATCAAAAACGTCGGTTTCGGATTTTAAAATGGGTGGTAACCGAGAAATTACGCCGGAAATGCAGAAGATGATTGATGAGCGCATGAAAAAATTGTCTGAAAAGACATTCGATTTATACTTCGATTTAAACGCCAGTATTTACAAAGAGCAAGAAAAGCTCGAAACGCCGGGAACTCAAGGCGGTGGCTCTATGCGTATGATGGCCAGTTTTGCTGGTGGTGGCGGAACATTTTACAAGAATGTAAAAACCAAAAACTATGTGGTGGACAAAGAGATTTTCGGAAAAGAATTTTTAGTGAAAGACTCTTTGCCAAAATACGATTGGAAAATCACGGGTGAGTCCAAGAAAATTGGGAACTATACCTGTTTTAAGGCTACGGCTAAAGTAAAACCTAGCCAATCGGATTTCCGAAACATGCGTCGAAAAAAGCAAGAAGAAACTACCGACGAGAAAAAGAACGACCGACCAACGAATTTCATGGATCAAATGGAAATGCCTACTGAAATCGAAGTCGTTGCTTGGTACACGCCAGATATTCCGGTAAGTCAGGGTCCGGAAATGTATTACGGGTTGCCTGGTTTGATTTTGGAAGTAGCTGCTGATAAAACAATCATTCTCGCCTCAAAAGTGGTGCTCAACGCTAAAGACAAAAAGGAAATCAAGGCACCTACAAACGGGAAAGAAATCAACCAAAATGATTTCGACGAAACGGTTACCAAGAAAATGCAGGAAATGCGCGACATGTATCAGAACGGTCGCGGTAACCAAATGCGCATTCCGAGATAGCTTGCCGTTTAAGGTTTTATGTGTTAAATTTCGGTTTTACTGTAACAATCAGACAGTTGGATCCACCAATGTTTTAAGTAATTCATTAAAACTTATAGTAAAAGCTAATCTTTTTGATATGAGAAAAACACTACTACTTATTGCATGTACGTTTGGTTTAACCGCTGCTTGGGCTCAAGAATTTCAAGGAAAAGCCGAATATTTCTCGAAATTGATTATTAAGTCGGATATTGATTTTGCCGATGATTCGGTAAAAGAAAGTTTAGGTCCGGAGTTTGAACAAACTATCAAAGACGCGATAAAAGATGCTACAGAAAAACAATATACACTCACATTTAATAAAGTAGAAGCAGTTTACGAAGAGAATCAGCAACTCGAAAAACCTTCGGGTGCCGCAGCGGGCATGGGATTTTCGATAGGCATACCGGGTAGCGGAAAAAAGTACCTAAATCTGAAGAAAAAGGAACTTTTAGAAGAAGAAGATATTTTTGGAAAAGAGTTTTTGATTTCCGAACCACTCGAGCAACTGAATTGGAAACTCGGAACAGAAACCAAGAAAATTGGCGCGTACACCTGTATGAAAGCGGAGTTAGTTATTCCCGTTACCGAACAAGAGCGCAAGGATTACGCCGACTTTTTAGAGCGTGAAAAAACAAAACCGTCTTTGTTTAAAATTCCGGAACCAAAAGATCGCGTGGTTGTTGCTTGGTACACACCTGAAATCCCTGTGAGCTTTGGCCCAAAGAATTATTGGGGATTACCCGGTTTAATTTTGGAGCTGCAAGAAGAACAATTGGTGATTTTGTGCCAAAAAGTAACCTTGAATTCCAAAGAAAATTTTAAAATCAAAGCGCCAAGTACAGGCGAGAAAGTTTCTCGTAAGAAGTTCGAAGAAATTCAGCGGAAGAAAATCGAAAGCATGCAAGATTCCGATGGAAATGTAATTTTCAAGTCGGGAAACTAACGGTTTAAATCTGCAATCGATGCGTATACTATTAATCATCATTTTTGTTTTTTCGACTCTTTTTTCCTTTTCGCAAACAGTTCGTATTGAGGGTGTTGTAACCGACTCGATTAAAAGTCCGATTGAATTGGCTAACGTCATGGCTGTTAACGTCGATTCCCAATCTATGGAATCCTATTCGATAACTAGCGATAAAGGCCGTTATTCATTAAACGTTAAAGCCAACAAAACGTATTTGCTGCGCATCAGTTTTTTGGGATACCGTCCGAAGGAACTAACTTTAGTGGTTGGAAACGAGAATGTTGTAAAAAATATTGTTTTAGATCCGGATAGTGTAGAGTTAGAAGGTGTAGAGATTGTAAATGAGATGCCCGTTTCTATAAAAGGAGATACCATTGTTTACAACGCCGATTCGTTTAGTTCGGGTACCGAACGCAAATTGGAAGACGTTTTGAAAAAACTACCGGGCGTGCAAGTAAATGCCGACGGACAGATAGAAGTGGAGGGAAAAGCCGTTCAGAAATTGATGGTAGAAGGAAAAGACTTTTTTGATGGCGATACGAAACTGGGTGTTAAGAATATTCCTGCCGACGCGATTGATAAAGTGCAAGTACTCCGAAACTACAATGAGGTCGGTGCGTTGAAAGGCTTGGAAAACAACGAAGAAAACGTTGCAATGAACATCAAACTCAAAAAAGGAAAGAAGAATTTTTGGTTTGGTGATGTCACCGCAGCCGCCGGACCAGACAAACGTTACATTTTAAATCCAAAGCTGTTTTACTATTCGCCCAAGTACAGCATTAACGTTATTGCAAATACAAATAATGTAGGCGAATTACCACTAACTACACAGGATTACTTCAAGTTTACGGGCGGTTTTCGGAATATCATGGGAAAAGGAGGGAGTCGCTTTAATGTAAGTAGTAACGACTTAGGTTTACTCGGACTGCGAAACAATCGAGCGGCCGAGATTTTAACCAAATTTGGTGCAACGAACTTTTCATACAGCCCGACGTCAAAGCTTACGTTAAGTGGTTTTGCTATCTTTTCACGATCCGACACACGGTTGGAAACCGACAGTCGCTTGCAAATTGTTCAAACCGGCGACCGACAGCTAACCGAAGAAAATGCTGATCAGAGCAATAAGTTGGGATTGTTTAAACTGAGCGCCACCTACAAGCCTAATTCTAAATTGCAAATTGATTACGATGCGTTAGGTAAATTGTCTGATCAAAGTGAAGGAACGAGTTTGTTTCGCCAGATTCTAACATCGCAAGGCAACCGCGACGAGCAAATTTTCACCGATAAAACACAAAAACCAGCGTCAATAAACCAAAATTTTGCTGCTTACTACACCTTGTCTGACAATCATATTTTTGCAGCGGAAGTGCAACACTTGTACCAAGATGAAGATCCGATGTATGCAGCCGATTTAGGAGAAAATCCGTTTCCAGATAATACAACAGGCAACGACGATTTTAATTTAGGAATCGTCGATCAGCCTTCAGGACGTTTCAATTTGTTCCAAAATCGATTTATAAAAACCAATAAGCTTGACGCGAAAATTGACTATTACTACGTATTAACACCGAAGAGCAACTTCAATTTTACGTTGGCAAATACGTATTCCAATCAGCGATTAACGGGCGATTTATTTCAACAGCTCGACAACGGTACCACGGAAGATTTAAACCCGGTTACCGACAACGATGTACGATACCGATTTATTGACAGTTACCTGGGCTTACACTACAAGTTGCTTTTTGGCAAGTTTACTATTATGCCCGGCTTGAGTTATCATAGGTTTTCACTAAGAAACGAGCAACAAGGAACTCTTTACAACCAAAATTTCGACCAACTATTGCCTGATTTTTATGCCTTATATCAGATTAAAAAGTCGGAAACCTTGACGTATAATTACGCATGGACCAATAGCTTCACCGATGTGAGTCAGCTGCCCGAAGGCTATATTCTTACGAACTACAACAGTTTATTTCGTGGATTGCGAAGCATACAGAACGCAACTGCACAGTCGCACTCGTTGCGCTATTTCCGATACAATATGTTTAATTTTGAAAACATCTTTGGATTTTTGAATTACACCCGAACCTTAGATGCTGTGAAGCGGAATGCGTTTTTCGATGGCGTGAATCAGTTTTCAACACCATTTAATTCGCCGCGTGTCGACGAAGCTTTAAATGGCAGTGGATCGTACGGCCGTTCTTTTGCGCGATTCTACAAGGCTTCGCTGAACATTTCTATGAATTGGTCGAAGTTCAATAACTTACAGAATGCCACTTTTATTACAACCGAAAGTTTTACACAAAGCTACACCTTGCGCGCTTCAACCAATTTTAAAAACGCACCCAATATCGAGTTTGGTTACGGATATACGCAGAACGATTATCAAAATCAGACCTTCCTTACCGATCGACCGTTTGTAAATCTCGATTACTATTTTGCCGATGGATTTTCATTTGTTGCAGAATATGAGTTTTTCCACTATTACAGCCGAGATAAATCGGTAAATAACGAATATGATTTCCTCAGCGCAAGTTTGTCGTATTTCAAGAAAGGAAGTAATTGGGAGTTCAAAGTTTCGGGAACCAATTTATTGAATACGACTTCACTGAACGACGATAGTTTTTCCGAGTTTTCGTTCCGAACCAGCCAATATCGCGTACAACCGAGGTTTTTGCTGTTTAGTGTGAAGTATAATTTGTAGAAAGTTTACGTTACCACAAGCACGGGCACGGACCTTCTTTAGGGATGCGTCGGAAGAAAACGTACTTATAAAGACGCTCGTATTCTGCGAAAGCGGAAGTTTTTAAATCAGGTATGTTTAGTCTTTTTCCTTGATAAACGAGAATCGCAGGCAATTTATTTTTGGGATAACGGGCGGCATATGTGCGGATGATAAACGACAGTTCTTGCTTAGGTAAAAGGAAACCTTCAAGTTCTTCGTTTTTCATTTGTTCGGGAAGAGCAACACATTCTACATAATCTTCTTCCCAAGTCGTCAATTTCGTGGATTTTGTATCGATGAAAAAATGATTTGATCTTGATTTTTCCGTAACAAGGTTCGAGAACATCGTCAGGTTTGCTGTATTTCCTAATCCTAAATACGGACGAAGCGACCAAAGTGCAACTGCGATTGGGATTATTAGCAAGCCAATTTTTTGATTTCTTGAGAGCGATAGCGCTGTTGTTTTAGTTCTATAGATGGTTACAAACAACAACAAGACGCCGAAGTTGTATATGGCACCATGAACTACAGTGTAGACGGTCATTGGGTACTTAAATTGGTTTAAAAGCGTTTCGATTAAGATGGCTGCAGCGACAAAAATGCTGTAGATTCGAAACGATTTCTCTAAATGATCAGTTTGGGTTTTCGGCGAAAAGTCCAGCAAGGAACCGGCAATGAGAAAGACAGCGAGTGCACTAAAATCGGCGAAAACTCGAATACTCAAATAGGCATGAAAAAGGAGTAGGAGCAAGGCGGTTATTTTTCTGCTTGAGCGAAATAACAATCCGAATGGAATAACCATTTCGAGAACAAAAGTTGCAACGATCAGGGTTTTAATCACGCTATTTTTCGCCAGGCCTAAATAATTCACAGAACCATCGATGATAAGGTCATTAACACGTATGGCGCAGCTGCTGTTGAGGTCGAAGTATCCCGTATTTAGTTTATGAAAACCGGCAAACCAATAAACGCTAATCAAAGACACCCTAAAAATCCAGGGGATGATTTCTGGCGAAAGCGAACTTTTACGGCGTATAAATTTTAGTCCGAAAAGGATGATTATACAAATCCCAATAAAAAGCTCTAAAGACGAATGGTTTGGTAAGCGCGGAAAAAAAAGGGTATAATACAAGCTTGCAACACAGGTGGAAACCAAGGCAGGTAAATACCAACTCAAACGAAAAGCTTGGATTAAAAGCAATAGAATGCTGGTGTATTTAAACCAAAGCATGAATTCAGATTTGCTGTGGAAATTCATGGCCACAGCTGCACTGAATAATCCCAAAGCAAAACAAATTTGCTTGTTAGAGAGTTCGAAGCGTGCACTCATAATTGTTTCATCGGTTTGAAGCGAAGCTACAGAAAATTAAATCGGAAGCAAAATAGTCGCTTTTCCAATAAAAAAGCCTCCCGAAGGAGGCTTAGTTTTATAATCCGAAGGCTTGTTTGATATCGTTTACGCGATCTAGTTTTTCCCACGTAAAAAGATTAACAGTCTTTGTAAGTAGTTTTCCGTCTGGGCCTAAGAATGTTTTTTCTTTGGTTTCCGGACGACGTCCCATATGTCCGTAGGCTGCCGTTTCTTGGTAAATTGGGTTACGTAACTCCAACGATGTTTCGATACCGTATGGTGTTAGGTCGAATAATTCTTGCACTTTCTCGGCGATTTGCGCATCGTTCAAAGATACAGTTGCCGTTCCGTATGTATTTACATAAACGGCCATAGGTCGGGCAACACCAATTGCGTAAGAAACTTGAACAAGTACTTCGCTAGCAACGCCCGCAGCAACTAGATTTTTTGCAATATGTCTTGTTGCGTAAGCTGCCGAACGGTCTACTTTACTCGGGTCTTTTCCAGAGAAAGCGCCTCCACCGTGTGCACCTTTGCCGCCGTATGTATCAACGATGATTTTTCTTCCGGTAAGTCCGGTATCTCCGTGTGGTCCGCCAATAACGAACTTTCCAGTTGGGTTAACGTGGTAGGTAATTTCGTTGTTGAATAGGTGTGCGTATTCAGGGTATTTATTAAGAATTCGTGGAACGAGAATATTTTTAACGTCGGCCTCGATTTGCTTTTGCATAACGGTTTCATCGGCATTGAAATCGTCGTGCTGTGTAGAAAGAACTATTGTATGAATACGCGACGGTTTGTTGTTGTCGTCGTATTCCAAAGTTACTTGCGATTTGGCGTCTGGGCGTAAGTATTTGATTTCGTTATTTTCGCGACGAAGCTCAGCTAATTCTTGAAGCAATTTGTGAGAAAGATCGAGAGCCAAAGGCATGTAATCGGCAGTTTCGTTGGTTGCATAACCAAACATCATACCTTGGTCGCCTGCACCTTGCTCTTTCGGGTCTTTGCGTTCAACACCTTGATTGATATCGGCGGATTGCTCATGCAGCGCTGATAAAATTCCGCAAGATTCTGCATCAAATTTGTATTCGCTTTTCGTGTAACCAATTTTGCGAATAACCTCGCGGGTAATTTTTTGTACATCAAGATAAATATCCGATTTTATTTCACCTGCTAAAACCACCTGACCTGTAGTAACTAGCGTTTCACAAGCTACCTTCGATTGTGGATCTAGCGCGAGGAAATGGTCGATTAAAGCGTCGGAGATTTGGTCTGCGATTTTGTCTGGATGACCTTCGCTAACAGATTCGGATGTAAAGAAATATGCCATTTTACTTGTAAATTAAATGGAGGATGATTGCGGAAGCTAAAGTAGGGAGGTGAGGCACTGCTTTAGCATTTTTTTTACGAGGTTGCAATCAGATCAAATTTTTCCTCCAGTATTTTCGAGCGCAAATGTAGATTTTAACACCGATTTATCCAACTTTTTTTTTGGAGAAATGATTTTTTGTTGAAAAATCTATACTTTTACCGTTGAATTTAATATTAAATAAGAATTATGAAAAAATTACTACTCTTGTTGGCAATCGCTGGATTGTCAAATTTAGTACAAGCACAAGACCCATTGCCATTTGAAGGCTTCGAGGGTACTACTTTCCCGCCAACAGGTTGGGTTCGTCAAAACACTGTCTCAACACCAGCTAATCAATGGAGAAGAAGCACTACAACTCCTATTTCGGGAAGTGCATCTGCAACAGTTGTATGGGTTGCTGCTCAACAAGATGAAAGATTAATCACACCAACGTTTACTCTTTCAGGTCAAAATTCAGCTTATTTAAATTTTAGTGTACGATTAGGATATGAGTATTTTGTAGACCCATTCGACAACTGTAACTTCACCGTTGCGATTTCAACAGATGGAGGTACAACGTACACAGATTTGTGGAATGAAAATGATTTAGGAGAGTATATTGACTACGAAATTTTCGATATCAGCCTTAATCTTAGTGCTTATTTAGGACAATCAAACTGTAAAGTTCGTTTCAGATACGATGGTAATGATGGCGATACTGCTCGTCTAGACAATGTTAGTGTTACTACCTGTCCAATAATCAACTCGTTAGCGATCTCTTCGTTAACTACAACGGAAGCTGTTATTACTTGGGATTCTCTTTCTACTAGCTTCACAGTTGAGTACGGACCGGAAGGATTTACTCAGGGTACTGGTACAGTCATTAATACCAATGATGAAACCGCTACATTTACTAACTTAACAGAAGGTACTGCATATAACTTCTATATCAAAAATAGCTGCGAAACTGTATTTGATGGTCCGTACGTTATTTATACACCTCTTGTATCAAATGCTAACACAGATTATTCATACGGATTTGAAGCTGGAAACTTTTCAACTGCAGGTTGGGATAACACTGTAGCGCCAAGCGGTGGGCCTTGGGATCAGTTCCTTGCGGGAGCTGCTAATGCAGATTTTGTTCAAGAGGGTGAAGGTTTTGCAGCAGTGGTTGGTGCAGCCGTAGACTCAGACGCTTGGTTGTTTTCACGTGGTATAAGCCTAACAGCTGGAGTAAATTACACCGTTCGCTACTACTTACGTAAACTAAATTTGGGTACAGGAGCTAGTGAAAATAATAACTTAGAAGTTAAGATTGGATCTGAGAAAACGGCTGCAGGTCAATCAGTTTTATTGAATACTCACGAAGCTATCGATTTTGATATTTATGAATTGCAACAAGCTACGTTTACTCCAACTACTAGTGGTGTATATTATGTAGGTTTCCACTCAACTACAGGCATTCAAGATGCAGCAACTGTTGGGGCTACTCTAATTGATTTAGTAAGCGTGAGCGCTCCATTATCAGTTGATAATCCTGAAAGTGCAATAGTGTCAGTATATCCAAATCCTGTTATCGACCTTATTAATGTAAGTAATTTAGGTACTGGTTTTAAAGCAGCAACTCTTACCGATATCAATGGAAGAATCGTTAAAAGAGTTCCAGGATCATCATTACAGGCTATTCAAATTCCTGTTGCGGATTTATCTGCAGGTGTTTACATGTTAAATTTAACAACCAATGAAGGCGCAACAACGACATTTAAAGTTGTTAAAAAATAATTTTTGTTTTATTCCTCTAAAAGTCCGCTTCGGCGGACTTTTTTTTTGCTTTATACCAAACTGTGTTGTTTCTTTGCAGCGTTCTTTAACATACCGACTGTTATCACGAAAGCTCGAGGGAATAGACCCAATGACAGCTTAGCAACCCTTTATCTTAAAGAAGGTGCTACATTCTAGTCTGAATTCAGACACAGATAACTTAAATCCATTTTCTGGGCTTTCGTAACAGTTTAAAATCAACAACAGTTATGAAAAGCATAGCAGAACTACTTTCTGAAAAAATATTGATACTCGACGGCGCCATGGGAACCATGCTGCAGGCTTATCAATTTGATGAGTCTGATTTTCGTGGAGCGCGTTTTAAAAACTACAGTACACTTCTTAAAGGAAATAACGACCTACTTACCCTCACGCAGCCCAAAGCTATTCGTGAAATACACAGTCAATATCTCGATGCAGGTGCCGATATTATCGAAACGAATACTTTTAACAGCAACAGTATTTCAATGGCCGATTATCACATGGAATCGCTCGTTTATGAACTCAATTTCGAAGCCGCAAAACTTGCCAAAGAACTAACTCAAAAGTATACCTCAGAGAATCCCGAAAAGCCCCGATTCGTGGCGGGTTCCATCGGTCCGACTAACCGCACGGCAAGCATGAGCCCAGATGTTAACCGACCCGGTTTTAGAGCCGTTACCTTCGACGAACTTAAAGACGCTTACGCGGAACAAATTCAAGCATTGGTTAACGGTGGTGTAGATCTTTTCCTTGTGGAAACTATTTTCGATACGCTAAATGCAAAAGCAGCTCTGGTTGCCATAGCCGAATGCAACGAAAAGCGTACCGAGCCAATTCCCGTTATGGTGTCAGGAACAATAACCGATTTATCGGGCCGATTGTTATCCGGGCAAACGCTCGAAGCTTTTGTTTACAGTATTGAACACCTGCCGCTGCTTTCCATTGGATTAAATTGTGCCTTGGGTGCCGAGCAGTTGTTTCCACACACACAATTACTGAATCAAATTGCTAATTGCCATGTGTCGGTACATCCTAATGCCGGATTGCCCAACGCATTCGGCGCTTACGATCAGTCGGCCGAATTAATGGCAAATCACCTTGTTCCGTATTTCGAAGAAAATCTGCTAAACATCGTCGGCGGTTGTTGTGGAACTACTCCCACACACATAGCCGCCTTAGCACAACTTGCGCACAAATACCAACCTCGAAAAGTAACCAGCACCTATGCTCGATAATTCTATCAATTTTCCAGATTCGTTGCCATTAAAGCTCAGTGGTTTAGAGCCGTTTGTGATTTCCGATACTACCAATTTCGTAAATATCGGAGAGCGTACAAACGTAGCTGGTTCCAAAAAGTTTTTAAATCTGATAAAAAATGGTGATTATACTGAAGCTGTTGAAATTGCACGTAAACAAGTACTCGAAGGAGCGCAGATTTTAGATATCAATATGGACGAGGCTTTGCTCGATGGGGTAGAAGCTATGGTTACGTTTATCAACCTAATTGCCTCCGAACCCGATATTGCACGTGTTCCGATAATGGTCGACAGTTCCGACTGGGATGTTCTTGAAGCCGGATTAAAATGCTTGCAGGGAAAAGGAATCGTGAATTCGATATCCTTAAAGGAAGGTGCAGAAAAGTTTATCGAGCAAGCCAAAATCATCAGAAAATACGGAGCCGCGGTTTTAGTTATGGCTTTTGATGAAAAAGGTCAGGCCGACACGCTCGAACGCCGCATCGAGATTTGCAGTCGGTCGTATCAGATTTTGACCGAAATCGTTCGTTTTCCGCCGCAAGACATCATATTCGATCCGAACATTTTCCCTGTCGCAACAGGCATGGAAGAGCATCGGAACAATGCAACTGATTTCTTCAAAGCCACACTTTGGATTCGACAAAATCTTCCGCACGCTAAAGTTAGTGGAGGAGTAAGTAATGTCTCTTTTTCTTTTCGTGGAAACAATACCGTTCGCGAAGCCATGCATGCGGTTTTTCTCTATCACGCCATCAAACACGGTCTCACGATGGGAATTGTAAATCCGGAAATGCTGGTTATTTACGAAGATATCGAAGCCGAACTCAAAGAAGCTGTAGAAGATGTGATCTTGAACAGACGTGCCGATGCAACCGAGCGCTTACTCGATATTGCTCCCAATTATGCGGCATCTAAAAAGCAAGAAACTAAAACAGCCGATTGGAGAAATTCAGACCTTCAAAGTCGGATAACTTACAGCCTCGTTCACGGTGTCGATGCATTTATCGAAGAAGATACCGAAGAAGCCCGTAAACTAGCAGAATTGCCGCTACAAGTCATCGAAAACCAGTTGATGAATGGCATGGGTGAGGTAGGTGAACTCTTTGGAGCTGGAAAAATGTTTCTTCCACAAGTTGTTAAATCGGCTCGTGTTATGAAGAAAGCCGTTGCCTATTTGTTGCCGTATATCGAAGCTTCTAAAAGTGGTAAAAGCTCTAGTGCCGGAAAAATTGTTATGGCCACCGTTAAAGGTGATGTGCACGACATTGGGAAGAATATCGTAGGTGTGGTGCTCGCATGCAATAATTTTGAGATTGTCGATTTAGGTGTGATGGTACCCACGCACCAGATTATCGATACAGCAATCGCTCAAAATGCCGACGCCATTGGCTTAAGCGGATTAATTACGCCTTCGCTGGAAGAAATGGTGCAAGTTGCAAAAGAACTTCAACGACGTAAACTTAAAATTCCTTTGATTATTGGTGGGGCAACAACTTCGCGCGTGCACACAGCCGTTAAAATTGATCCGGAGTACGACGGTTTGGTGATTCATGTAAACGATGCATCGAAAGCCGTACACGTTTGTGCGCAAAGTATCGGAAAAGAAGCTGAAACGTATCAAAACGACATCAAATCGGAGTACAAGCAGTTGCGCGAAGGCTATTTAAACAGACAATCGGAAAAGAAGCTACTTTCTTTAGAAGCTGCGCGTAAAAATGCCCTGCAGCTGAATTTTACGAACGAAACCATTAGTAAGCCCAAGTTTTTAGGGACTAAACAAGTTGATTTTAACATAGAAACTTTACTCGATTTTATTGATTGGACACCTTTTTTTCGATCGTGGCAGTTGTTCGGAAAGTTTCCAGAAATTCTAGAAGATCCGATTGTTGGTAAAGAAGCGACAGCCTTATTTAGCGATGCACAAGCAACGTTAAATCGATTGATTGAGGAAAATCAAATTTCAGGTAAAGGTATTTTTGGATTGTTTGAAGCCAACCGAATTGACGATGATATTGAAATTACTACAACGGATAAACACAAGTTTAAGTTGCTCACTTTGCGTCAACAATCTCAAAAAACAGCCACAGCACCCAATTTAGCCTTGGCCGATTTTATTGCACCAAAATCAGCCAACATTACCGACTACATGGGCTTGTTTGCAGTGTGTACCGGTTACGAGGTAGAAGAAAAAGCGGCTGCTTTGCGTGCCTCGAATAACGACTATGAAGCAATTATGCTGCAAGCCTTAGCCGATCGTTTGGCTGAAGCCGCTGCCGAGTATTTACATCAACTGGTTCGAAAGGAATATTGGGGATATGTGGAAACAGAAGCACTAAGTAACGACGATTTGATAGCAGAACGATACGTAGGTATACGACCTGCTCCCGGTTATCCCGCTTGTCCGGATCATCTTGAAAAGCAAACCATTTGGGACGTTCTAAATGTGGAACATGAAATTGGTGTGTCTTTAACGGAAAGCATGGCTATGTTTCCAACGGCTGCCGTCTCGGGCTATTATTTCGCGCATCCAAACAGTCGTTATTTTGGTTTGGGAAAAATCGGTAAAGACCAACTTGAAGATTATGCCAACCGACGAAAAATAAGTATCAACGAAGCCGAAAAATGGCTTGCTCCCATCTTAACATCATTATGAAAATAACCGAGCACATACAAAACGCAAAAGAAACTTTATTCTCATTCGAGATTTTACCACCGCTTAAAGGCGAAAACATCGATTCGATTTTTCAAAGTATCGAACCTTTGATGGAATTTAAACCGCCGTTTATAGATGTTACCTACCATCGGGAAGAAGTGGCTTATACCGAATTACCCGGCGGTTTGTTGAAGAAGCGTATCGTAAAAAAGCGACCCGGAACTGTGGGTATTTGTGCAGCAATTCAGAATAAGTACGGTGTTGACGCGGTTCCACACATTCTTTGCGGCGGATTTTCCAAGGAAGACACTGAGAACTTTTTGATTGATATCGATTTCTTGGGAATTGAAAATGTAGTTGCCTTACGCGGCGATGCCGTGAAGAACGAAATTTACTTTAGGCCAGAACCCGATGGGCACAAGTATGCTTCGGAATTGGTAACTCAGATTGTGGCACTAAACAACGGTATTTATCTCGACGAAGAATTAGAGAACAAAAGCAAAACCAACTTTTGTATTGGTGTTGCTGGCTATCCAGAAAAACACATGGAAGCACCGAATTTGGATACTGATATTGCATTTTTAAAGCAAAAAATCGATGCCGGAGCGCATTATGTAGTCACACAAATGTTTTTTGACAACCAGAAGTTTTTTGCTTTTGTGGAAAAATGTCGCGCCGCAGGAATTACGGTTCCGATAATTCCTGGATTGAAGCCGCTAACGTCGTTAAAACAGTTAAGCATGATTCCGCAGCGTTTTCGTGTTGATTTGCCCGACGAGCTCATTTCGGAATTGTACAAAACTAAATCGGCCGATGCAGCCAAACAAGCCGGAATCGAATGGTGTATCAGCCAAAGCTTAGAACTCAAAAAA
Organism: Flavobacterium aurantiibacter; assembly: GCF_002251775.1. Lineage (GTDB taxonomy): Bacteria > Bacteroidota > Bacteroidia > Flavobacteriales > Flavobacteriaceae > Flavobacterium > Flavobacterium aurantiibacter. The sequence goes on along the minus strand of NZ_NOXX01000160.1, from coordinate 627 downwards.
GCAGGTGTGGAAGTCTTGCACTACTATTCGATGGGTAAATCCGAATCGATCTCAAAGATTGCCAAGGCGGTGTTTTAGGGGGATTTCGAGATTTCGAGATTTAAAGATTTAAAGATTAAAAGATTTCGAGATTAAAAGATTTTATATTGAATGGTTTCGAGAATGCATAATTTTTTGTACTTCGGGGTGCCGGCAGTCGTTTCATAGCGCTTCGCAGATATCTATTAAAGCTGCCGTCGCGCTATCCGCTATATCTTTTTGGCATCACAATGGTGGAAAATCATAACGCCAAAAAGGATGTCGCTTCTATCGCTCACCCGGCAATCGTAGCAATAATGCGGAAAGATTAAAAGATTAAAAGATTGAAAGATTTCGAGATTGAAAGATTTCGAGATTGAAAGATTATTTAAAAAATCTTTAAGCGTTATTTTTTGAACGTAATCGCTTTAAGTGTTAAAGCTCATTTAATCAATTAATTGTATTGGGTAATATTGCAATATTACGAATGTTAAAAAATTTCCTTGACTATACTGTTTTAGCAACGATTGTTCGGTGACGATTTTGCGGCCCGGATGGCAGCGGAAAGCCTTGCCTAAATCGGGGCGTACAAAAGCAAAAACCGCATAG
>NZ_NOXX01000153.1 GCF_002251775.1 Flavobacterium aurantiibacter | reverse complement strand
CTGATTTGATAAGGAACGCAAATGGATAACTCAAAAAATTTATTTTCCTAAAACCAGATTGTCCGAAACCTCGTACATGTGTAAAACCATTAATCTTAATTGCAATGAAAAAAACACATTTACGAGTTGCGTTATTCGCAGTACTAAGTTTTGGAATTATGACCTCGTGCGACGATAGTGAATCAAACACTCCGCCCGTTAACGAGCAACCTGTTGGACCAAATCAAGAATTTTTTGCACTTACAGCCGGTGGCGCTCTTTTAAAAATGAACGCCAATGATACCGCTGCTGTTGCTGCCTCAGTAAGCATCAGTAATTTACTACCGGGCGAAACACTTCGTGCAATTGACTTCCGCCCTGCCACAGGCCAACTATACGGAATAAGCTCTCAATCAAGACTTTATATAATTAATCAATTTACGGGAGCGGCTCGTGCAGTAAACACCGCATCTTTTACAACACCACTAACTGGAAATGCAGTTGGTTTCGACTTTAACCCAACTGTTGATCGTATCCGTATCGTATCATCTTCGGGACAAAATTTACGAGCAAATCCTGAAACAGGTGCGTTAGCAGCAGTCGATGGCAACATAAGCAATTCAGCAGCACAATTAGGCTCGGCAGCTTACACGGGTAACACCGCCGGATCTACAGCAACAGCACTTTATGTAATTGATCATGTAACGAAAACGCTGTATAAGCAAGATCCGCCAAACGACGGAGTTATTACCGCTATTGGTAGTTTAGACTTACCTGAAACCTATGCCGTGGAAGGCGGATTTGATATCGCAGCAAATAACGACACTGCACTTGCGACAGCAAAGACTGGAACTTCTAGCAAATTGTTGCAAATCAACTTAACAAGCGGAAAAGCTACGGATTTAGGAACATTACCTACTGAAATCATTTCTATTGCCATTCCAACAAATCCTGTTGCGTATGCCATCGACAACAGTAATAATTTACATATTTTCAATTTCCAAGATATCAATGGAACTATAGCTAAGCCCATTACAAATTTACAAGCTGGCGAAAACATCGTCGGAATAGATATGCGACCAGCAACGGCACAGCTTTATGCACTTTCTTCTCTTGGCAGATTATACACCATAAATATGTCGAATGGCGCAGCAACAGCACTAGGAAGCGCCCCCGCGGTAGCTTTACAGGGAACGTCATTTGGTTTTGATTTTAATCCAACTGTCGACCGTATTCGAGTGGTTTCAGATGCAGGTCAAAATTTACGTTTAAACCCTATCGACGGCACGCTTGCAGCCACAGATGGCGCGCTAAATCCCGGAACGCCGCAAGTAACTGCTTCGGCCTACACTAATAATTTTGCAGGATCGACCTCTACCCTACTTTTCAATATAGATACCAATACCGACATGTTGTACACTCAAACTCCGCCAAACAACGGTACTTTAGTGGCTCGTGGTTCGCTTGGAGCAGATTTTACCGGAAGCGCTTCGTTCGACATTGGCGGATTAAGTAATGTAGCTTATGCCATTTTAAACTCGGCGGCTGGAACTAAAATCTACAACATCAATACCTTAACCGGTGGTGCAACGGCTGTGGGCGACTTCCCAGCGCAAGTTCGAGGCTTTGCCATTGGGTTAGGTTTTTAAGATAAAAATTGCTGAAAAATTGAAATCTAAAAACGGAAAAGGTTGCCAATTATGGCAACCTTTTTTATTGGTAATGATTTGCTTAAAAAAACTATCGCCGAATTACTTCACATCCATCAATTCTACATCAAAAATCAACGTAGCGTTTGGTGGAATAACGCCTCCAGCACCAGCACTTCCGTAACCTAAATGAGATGGAATTACAAAACGTGCTTTATCGCCTACTTTCAAAAGCGCAATACCTTCATCCCAACCTTCGATAACATGACCTTCACCTAAAGGAAATTCGATAGGTCGTTTTCTTGGATACGATGAATCAAAAACTTTTCCATTATCGAGTTGTCCGGTATAGTGAACACTCACTGTTTTACCTTTCTCGGCTGCTTTACCCGAACCTTGTTGAATAAACTGATATCGTAAACCGCTTTCTGTTTTCTGAAAACCAGCGGCTAATTTTTCCATGGCAGCTTCTGCAGCTTCGCGCTCGGCCGCTAATCTCTTTTTACGATTACCTTCGAAAGTTCTGAACGCTTCCACGGCATTCCATTTCTGCGCTTCTTCACCTACGCGAACAATCTCCACTTGTTGCAATTCGTCGCCTTGCGCAACGGCATCAACTACATCTTGTCCTTCAACAACATGACCAAAAACAGTGTGCTTTCCATCTAACCAATTCGTTGGAATGTGCGTGATAAAAAATTGCGAACCATTTGTGCCCGGTCCAGCGTTTGCCATAGACAATACACCGGGACGATCGTGCTTCAAATCGGCTTTAATTTCATCGTCGAATTTGTAACCCGGACCACCCGTTCCCGTTCCTAACGGACAACCGCCCTGAATCATGAAATCTGGAATTACGCGGTGAAACTTCAACCCATCGTAATACGGTTTGCCTTGCGGACGTGCCGAATTTTCAAGATTTCCTTCTGCCAAAGCAACAAAATTACCGACTGTTCCCGGAGTTTTATCGTGTGTCAACTTAACCGTAATGTCGCCTTTACCTGTTTTAAAACGAGCGTAAATACCGTTTTCCATAAAATGTAGAATTGTAATTTTAGTCGTGCAAAAGTACGGAAAAGAGTTGGTAGCATTTAAAAAACAACTATCAGTATAAATTGAAATACGAAAAACGCTAGTTTACCTTCAAGCTAAAATCAATAAAACATTCAAGTACTTAATTATTTAACGTGAGTTCGATGTAAAAAAATAAAGTTAGAAGTCATATAAATAGTTGATTAAAAGCGGAATTGGGACAATAAGGTGACTCAAAAAAAATATAACGGAGTAAGCGACTGTTTTAACTGTTAGCTGGTAAAATAGCTTAGCAAAAAATTTCGTAAACAATTTAAATGACTCAATTTAAGCTTTCTAACAAAAATTTTTATGTCGAACTCACTTTATTTAGTAATTAATAACGCAAAAATTCTATCTCGCAGGCAACGATCAATAGAAATAATTATACGGCGGTACATCGATAATACTCTGTAAATCATATTTTTATATTTTTTGGGCAGCATTCCCCGTTTTTCACTGCAATACAACCTACCGCTGTCGGTTTCGGTTTATTTTTGCAGGAGCTTCCGTTGGTCGCTGCTGCAAAAACACCTACACACGCCACCGCTACGGTTGTATTTCCATTGCAACCGGGGCTGCAAAAATCGCTACCTATATTTAGTGGAAAAAACGTATAATTAGGAGTTAACAGACGAAGTAAACGACCAATTTACAGTCAAAAATTAGGACAGTACAATTTTCGCAAAATATCAAATTTCTTAAGTCCGGACCACGGGGAAATAAATCGCCCCCAAAAAGCACAGCTACCTCTATTCCAAACAAAAAGCTTTTATTAAATCATTTCTCCCTTATCGATATCTCTAAATGGTCTACAAAATAATTGATTAACTTACTTGGTCTATCAGGCTATCAGAAACGCGCGGCAGCAAGAGAAACAAATAAAAAACCCAACTTTCAAGCGAAGCTTGGGTTGGGTTTTTTATTTGTTTGTGGGAAGAGCAGGATTCGAACCTGCGAAGACATAGTCAGCAGATTTACAGTCTGCCCTCGTTGGCCGCTTGAGTATCTTCCCGCTGCGGTTGCGGGCGCAAATATAACAAGTAGATTCGCCTACACAGCATATTTTTTAAGGATTTTCTGAAACTTTTCTTACTTGCTTCACAGTCAGGCTCTAAAAAATCACCGAACAATTAATTTTTGAACCGAACGCCGACTTTCCGAACGAATTTCCACGAAATACACTCCTGAAGTTAGTTCTAACTGCAATGAAGTAGCCGAAAAATTATCGGCATGGTAAACACGTTGCCCGCTAATATTAAAAATACTCACCGTAGCATTGCTTAAACTCTTTGTAAAGTAAACGACATCAGACGCCGGATTTGGATACAATCGAACCTCCTTGTTCGCGTAATCGGTAGTAGTTAAACTATTGTTCCAAACCTGACCAAAATTGGCGCCAAAAACATATTCTGCTAAAAGCGGCATATCTACAAACGGATTTCGATTCTGCTGCCACAAATGCACCACATTATTGTGATTCATTTCAAAATCATCTGCTGTATCAAGTGCATTCCATTGCAATAACGTGGCTAAATCGCCCACAAAACCTACGGGAACGGTTGGTGGATTACCATTTACCACATTTAAGCCGTTGTAACGAACTGCCATATAAAAAAGTGCGCGAGCTACATCGCCGTGCCATGAACTCAGCGTATTTGCTGGACCATTGTAATCAATACCGTAATTGCGCTCGCTTCGCAATGAGTTTTCAGGGCTGTCTTCTGCACGAATGTGATGCGCGTCTGAATGTCCTGCTAAAATATCGTCGGGACCTGTCGTATCAAATAGATTGAAACCATCGGCTGAACCCGAAGTGCCGTCTGTGAAACCACCACGCGACTGTGGATAAATGTGCTCGCGATTCCAAAAACCTGAAGCACCACTTGTTCCTGTTTGCTGATCTAGTTTCGAGCGCGGTTGTTCTACGTACATCAACCATACTTGATTCGGATTTTCTGGATTTACATCTGCTGCCTTCAAAATTTCAAAAACATCGCCGTATGTATGCTCTCGAACCAAGGTCGAATTAGCAATAATTGCCTGTATAGCTGCTTTTAATTCGTTTCCAGCTTTTCCGTTCAAGCTGTCGTAGTATCCGGCAGGAATGCTGGGAATAACATTTCCATAGGTCGGATTTACAGGCGTTCCGTAATTTAAGGCTTGGAAATCGTTATCAACAACACGAATAATTACGTTATTGTTTAAGCGTTCGTATCCCGAAGGTAGAGCGTTAATAAACGAACGGGCGTCTTCATCGCCTTCGTCAAACGAATCGTCGATAAATGTAATTGAAACTGCCGCCGATTGACTTCCTGCAGCAAATGAAACCGTTGTTGTTGTTTGATAATCTGAGGCTGTAAAACCACCGTTCTCCAAAGTAAACGTAAAAGTAAACGCCGTTTGAGCCGGTTGTTGCAACGAAAATGTAAGTGTAACAGTATTTCCTTCGGTTACGTTCGTTGCCGATAGCTGTGCTGTTAAGCCATTTGCCGAACTTCCACTACCGTCGTTCGGAGCTCCCGGTGTAGGCGCTTTCACCTCATACGTTCCGTCGTTTTTTCGTTGAATACTTTCTGTTTGCGACGAACCATTTACACCTTCATTTATTTGCTCGGTTAAACCTAAAGCTGCTAATAAGCTCGTTGCATCCGGATCGTTGGTGTCGTACGCTAAAGCAGAAATTAGATTCGTATTGGTACAAGGTGTATTCAAAGGCCAATCGCTGGCATTTCCCAAATAAATGGCAACGGCATCCGCACCGTTTTGAAAAGTGTTGTCTGGAAGAATTTGATCTGGAAACGGACTCAATCCTTGATTACCAATCAGAATAATGCCATCGCTGTCGGTGGTAAATCCGTCTAAGTCCATCGCAAAATAAGATGGATTATTGGGCTGACCGCCGTTGAACGCCACCAATACATAGCCGGTTAAAGATTGATTGGGATTAAGAGTCTTGAGTTCGATAAACTCTAAAACATCGGTTCCAGGTGTATCGGCGTCTAATTCATTAATAAATATTTGCGCTTGCGCGGAAACGCATACTAAAAGCAGGCAAATAAACTTGCCCCAGATTTTTTTCATGCCACTGAAAATTAAGACGACAAAGGTACACAACCCTTTTTAGATACTTCGGTCTGACAATTATAAATTTAGCGAAGCAGTTGTGACTGAATAATCAAATGCAAATAGTACTTTTGCACCTCAAAAAAAAGGAATGAAGAAGATTGTTGCGTACCGTGCGCTTTTAGAAGTAGATAAAAATGTAACGCTTAAGGAACTTAAAACCATTTATCGAAATGCGATGAAAGACGCGCATCCAGATAAGTTTCAAGGCGACGACGAAGGTTTAAAAGCAGCCGAAGAACGCAGCAAACAAATTATTGAAGCGTACCACCACTTAGTTTCTATAAATCCGGAAACTCGCGAAGCACAGATGCCGGAATTCCAAGAAACTGTAGCCAAGCAAACTCTGATTGACTACGATTTCGTGGATGGTCGCTTGGTTGTGAAATTCGATAATGGCATCAAATACGAGTTTATTAGCGTTCCAAAAGCTACTTACGTGAAAATGGTTAATGCCGACTCCCCTGCTCGATTTGCCAAGCGCCATATCTTCCCAAGTTTTGTTTGGCGCAAAGTTTCTAACGAAGACTAGTTTTTCTTTGGCTTTCGCCGAAGTTAACGAATGAGTTTAGGATGGGTTTTCGTCCAAGTAGCGCTCCTTGAATACATTGATGTGATGCTGTTGATGGCCTAGAATGATGAATCCTAACGCGCGAACGGAAACAGCTTTATCGGAAGCCGTGCCTACATTTTGTAACTGTGCAGGTTTAAAACTCTTGAACAGCGCTAATGTACTTTGACGCACTAAAGCAAATTCCGTCAGCAATTCTTGAAGATGGCGATTATTGGCGTTTGTATTTTCAGCGAATAAATTCTCATCGTAACCGGGCAAAGCGGTTTGATCGCCGCGACCTATACGCAACGCACGGTATGCAAATACACGTTCGGCATCAATGATGTGTTGAATAATGTCTTTTAATGTCCATTTTCCAGGTGCATAGCGGTAATCGTGTTTTCCCAGAGGGACGTTTTGCACAAAGTGAATAAACTCGTGCTGTTTGATTTCTAAATTATCGAAAAGTTCGATGTTTTCTAAAGCCGTGATGTAACGCGCGTAGAAATCGGCGTATTCGTTGATGGGAAGTTGATCTTTAAACATATTTTAATTGAGAATATAAGTTAACATAGCGCTTACGCAGAATTGCGACTGGCGTTTGTGTTTCCAAACAGTGAACGGGAAATGAGTTTCTCGTATTTCGCAAACGTTTCGGCATCTAGTTGCTGTTCGGTGGCTTGTACTTGCATCATCGCGTATTGCTGAATCACTAAAAGTGGTCGTGCAATTTCCTCACGTGCCTGAACGGAGGCCTCGCCTACCGGATAATTTTCCATTAAAGTTTGCTGATCCGAAAGTTCGAGTAATAGCGATTTGCTGAGCAAATATTCTTCATAAATCAATTGCCAAAACGCACCGTATTTTGCATCGTTTTGCATGTATTTAGTTAGTGAAAAATACGACTTTGCGAGCGACATCATGCTGTTTTCGAGCAGTGTTTTAAAGAAGAGCGAACGGGAAAACAACTCTTGCACGTGTTGCCATTTGCCTGAATCTTTTGCGTGTTTTAAAGCTGTTCCGACGCCAAAAAATCCGGGAACATTTTGTTTGAGCTGGCTCCACGAACCCACAAACGGAATAGCGCGCAAATCTTGCAACTGCAATTTCGTATCGGCCTTTCGTTTTGCGGGTCGACTACCGATATTGAGTTGCGAGAAATATTTTAACGTACTTCGTTCTTCGAGATACGGAACAAACAATTCGTGATTTTTAAACGAATCGTATTTGGCGTGTCCGACCCGAGCTAAATCGTCCAATAATTCTTGATCGGCGGCGCTTAAAACTTGCGTATCGCGGTAATCGGTTGTATTTCGAAAACCAGCAGAAAGCAAATTTTCGAGATTGAATTTACATGAATCGAGCGTTCCGAAAGTCGAACTTACGGTTTGACCTTGAATGGTAATCTGAATTTCGCGATTCGCAATTTCTTTACCTAAACCGGCGTAAAATTGATGTGTTCGGCCGCCGCCACGCGCAGGTGGACCGCCACGACCGTCGAAAAACAAAACCTGAATACCGTACTGTTCCGACATGCGTGTGATTTCGAGTTTGGCTTTATAAATACTCCAATTTGCCATGAGATAACCGCCGTCTTTGGTGCCGTCTGAAAATCCGAGCATGACCGTTTGTAGGTTTCCACGTGCTTGCAAATGCGTTCTGTAGCCTGCGTGCGTGTACAAGCACTCCATGATTGCGGCTGCGCGCGACAAGTCGGAAATAACTTCGAATAAAGGAACGATATCAATGGGCGCTTGTTCGTTGGCCGATAATCGCAAAGCGTGGCGAATAATTTGATGTACGTCGAGCACATCGGTATCGCTTTCACAATTGCTAATGATGTATCGATGGCAAGCATCATGACCGTTGAGCTCTTGCAAACGAATCATGGTTTTTACCGATTCTAAGGTATCCGTTTCGATGTCGTTTAAATCGGTATTTTGATGACTTAGTTTTTCGACTAAGCCTCTGTGAATTTTACTGTTTTGCCGAACGTCGAGCGTGGCGAAATGAAACTTAAATAAACGAACTTTTGTTAGCAGTAATTGTATGTTTTCAAGATAGATACCTTGATGCTTCTCAACTAAAAGATTACTTATTTCTTGAAGCTTTTCGACCAGATACTCGTAACTAATAAAATTCGGATCGGCGTTATAAAAAACAGTTCTGTACAAGCGGTATTCGATATCTGCTATTAAGTCGGTTACACCTGAAAAAGTGAGTTTTCGTTTGAGTTTCCGAATGTCTTGGTAATAACATTTGAGAATAGACGTTCGCAAACGCATACCAACTTCAAAGGTAGCTTGCGCGGTTACAAACGGATTCCCATCGCGATCGCCGCCGGGCCAAAATCCGAAACCCAGTACGTTGTGATCGATTAGTTGCAGGCGTTCAAGATCGAAAGTGATTTCGGCAGCGCTGTGGTAACATACGTTTTCAAGATACCAAATTAACGACGTTGCTTCGTTAAACGGACTCGGTTTTTCTTTGCGAATGAACGGCGTTTTACCTAATTGCGTTAACAGCGATTTGATTTCAAACAAGTCGTCTTTTTTCAATGCACAGGTTAAATCGGTAATAATGCCCAGCACCGAACCCGGATAAAATTGTGTCGGATGTGCCGTTAAAATGATTTTCGTCTTGAAATTCGCAGCTGTTTTCTTAAGCTTTTTTAAATCAGTGTTTTCGAGCAGATGCGCTAAAGTTCCGGGACCGTTTAAGTTGTTGACTTCAGCAAAGCCGGCATCTTCCACAGCATCAAACAGTACAATTTGTCGTTCGATGTATTGAATAAATCGGAATAGTAAATCGATTTGTGCCGATTCGGGTTTGTCGGGAAAGTACTGTTGGAAGAATTGGGAAACGATTTCTTTTGGAGAAAGTTCGTTTTCGAGTCCGTGGCTGCAGCTTTCGGCGAATAGCGGCAAAAGCGCGCCGGTATTGTCGATCGCATCGAAAGGCAGTGTGATAAACAAGCTGTTGTATAAATCGTAGCGTGCTTTTACGCGTTTTTGAAACGTTTGCAATGGCGAATTGTGGTACATGGCTTACAGGTGCAACAGGTGAGATGCCAAGATACGAAATGGAAACGTTTTTTTTGCACTTTTTCCGTGTTAGCGGTTGGAGCGACATCCTTTTGCCGGAGTTCCGCAGGCAAAAGATACAGCGGAAGACGCGACGGCAAAAGCGCGGCTTGGGTTTCGCCGGGCTTTTGCCGGAACACCCAAATAACAAAAATTAGAATTTTGGTTATTGGAATTGAGTTGTTTACATTGATTTTTCTTCCAATAAAAAAACCGATGCGGTGAAACATCGGTTTTGGAATTTAAAGCGCGGAGGCTTACATATTTTTGAAGATGGTGTGCATTAAACGTTTTTTGTCGTTGATGCTTTCTTCGAGTGAAATCATGGTTTCGGTGCGGTACACGCCTTCGATATCGTCGATCATGAAGATAACGTCTTTTGCGTGTTTGGTGTCTTTTGCACGGATTTTACAGAAAATGTTGAATTTTCCGGTGGTTACGTGTGCTACGGTTACGAATGGGATTTCGTTGATGCGCTCGAGAACGAATTTGGTTTGCGAGGTGTTGTTGAGGAATACACCTACGTAAGCGATGAATGAATATCCAAGTTTCTCATAATCAAGCGTTAATGAAGAACCCATGATGATACCGGCGTCTTCCATTTTTTTAACGCGCACGTGCACGGTTCCGGCTGAAATCAGCAATTTTTTCGCGATATCGGTAAAAGGCACTCTGGTGTTATCAATTAACATATCCAGAATCTGATGATCTACTTCGTCTAATCTGAACTTACTCATATTCTTGTGTTTGTCTGTTGTCTGCAATTACGTGTCCGTTGCGGATTTGCTGGGTTCCCACGGTAAAGTTTGCATCAACATTCGAACTTTCGAGTAAATCGTTGTAATTCAGTTGCGCCACTTCACCGTTGAAATCGTAAGTTTTGTGACCTACGAAAATTGCGTTTTCTTCTAATTTTCTGAGTTTAGCTCTAAAAAATATCGAATTTTCTGCAAATTCCTCAACGAATTGAGCGGCAAAATTGATTAAAAAATCTGAATTAGCATAATTTATTTTGACGTTTTTATAAACAATGTCGAAAAACAGGGGTTGATTTTGCGGAATTTTTAAGTATTCCGAAATTTCGGTATCAACTATAACGTTTTCGTGATAATTTGAGAATGTTGATAATAATGCAACAAAAATGAGATTTCGGGTTTTTTCGCGTTGATAATCGTTTGGAAAGTGACCAGCTTCGATGAGAATCGTTGGCGTTCCGAGGTTTTGGAAGGTATCGCCGGTACAATTCAGGTTAAAACTATCGTCGAAACGCCCAACTTGATTGGGGATATAGTTTTGAAGCTCGCGATTAATGACATTAATATAATGTACCGCTTGGAGCCGCGCGGGATTAAAATTGCGTTCCGGATTAAAAGCTGGCGCCAGTAACGAGACAGTTGCTGGATTGATTTCTGGAGTTTCGACACCAAATATAGTGCGCTGATCGTGCAGATTTAAGCACAACTGAGGTTTGAAGAGCTGGTACACGTGGCGTAAAAACCGACTTTCAGGTTGCGAGAGTTCTTGTGCATCGCGATTTAAATCGATTTTATTGGCGTTTTCGCGGGTGTAGCGATGAGCGCCGTCGGGATTGAGCATAGGGATGATTCCGAGTTGCAGATCGTGTCGTGCGAGGAAATCCGGATTGGCTTTTAGGAAGCAAATGAGATCGACTACCGCCTTGGTAGTTGTTGACTCGTTTCCGTGCATTTGCGACCACATGAGAATGCGTTTGGAGCCCGAGCCGAATTTAAGAAATGGAATGGGGCGTTCTTCTACCGAAAACCCAAGCATACTTTTTTGCACTTTGTATTCTAAAAGAAAAGCGCTGATCATTTCGAAATTGAGATACCTACCGCTGATACCAGAGTAGGCGAACTCTTTGGCGAGATCTAGGAATTTAGACTTTGTCATGCTGTAAAAGTACAAAAAGGATAGTTTACAATTGTAAACACATAAAAACACTAACACTTTCAAATATTTGTTTACATTTGTAAATAGTAAAGAAGAAATGTAAATTTATAAGCGTATATAATATTTAAATTATTGTTTTTCAGTATTTTGAATATTAATACATAAAGTAATAGATTTAGTTACTAAATATCAGACGCTAATCAAAGAATAAAGACAATTAGTTATGGATTCTATCGACGAAATAGCCGAGCGCATTAAAGAAGTAATGCATCGTATGAGTGAAAGTCCGACGAGTTTTGCCGATAAATTACAAGTGCAACGTTCGTCGATTTCCCACATTTTATCCGGACGAAATAAACCCAGTTTAGATTTCGTTTTGAAGTTGTTGCATGCCTACCCGAGTATTTCGGCCGACTATATTTTATTTGGAACGGCTGTTGAAACGATTCAGGGAAACAAGACAGAAACCGATTTGGACACCAACAATGAGACAACGACGCCTTCAGCAGTTGCAGCGGTATCATCGCCGAATCGCGACAAGAAATTGAAACAAGTGGTTTTGTTGTACGAAGACGGAACATTTAGTACCTACCTACCGCAAGCCACCGAATAAAAACAAGAAAGCCCCGGTTGTACCGAGGCTCCCTGACCAATAAAACAAACACAAAAATCAAGCGTAGTAACCTAACGAACGTCCGACTAAAAATCGGAATAAATCACTCTAAACTATTGTAAGACAGCCTTTTTATAACTAATTGCTTTTTTAACCTAAACATTTTACAGTAGCTTATTCTGCTGGTTTTCTTCAGATCATTTTGCATTAGAAAGAAATCCGCTTGATAAACACCCGTTTAGCTGTTTTTCTTACAGTGATTTTTAGATCGGACTCTCGTTAACCTAAAATCTTTCTTATGTTTACATTTACGAGAATAGATTTAATTTGGTTTTTTGTCAGCGCTGTTTTTTGATAAATTTTTTAAAAAATCGTTTCCACATGCGAAAAACCAGTTTAAAACCAAGGTATTTTTGATATAAGCACCGCAGGTAAAACATCTATGTCCATACAGCCTACTTTCCTACAAAAACTTAAAAGTTATTTCGTTCCCGTTTGTGTGGAGCGTTTTCAATCGGATTACAACGGACTCATCGAAATAAACTGCGTGTCGGGAAAACTCGTCGTAGATTCTGAAAACACCAATTACAGTTATGGTTCGTTGCAGAAAATTCTAAAATACGGACTGATACATGTGGGCTATTCGCGCATTCGACGGATGGAACGTATCTTGGTATTGGGACTCGCTGGCGGCAGCATTTTGGAAACTTTACAACGCGAGGTGCGGTTTGAAGGTGCCATTACGTGTGTGGACATCGACCGTACGCTTGTGGAACGACTCCAAAGTTGCTACGCGTATCAGACAAATCAAAACGTATCGGTTGTATTCGATGACGCGTTCAACTTTGTGCTGCGAAATACTGAGAAATATGATTTAGTAATTGTCGACATCTTTTTAGACACGAAGTTGCCGGACTTTCTGTTCGAACTGCATTTTCTAAAAAAACTATTTGCCGACATGCCCGCCAAGGGAATATTGCTTTTCAACACGATGGTGCTCACTACCGCCGACAGAGCCCGCAACGACCGCTATTTACGAGATATTGCCGCTTTAGGTCTAGAACCCGAACTCCTTACCAAAGTAGAACCACATACCGAACTGATTTGTATTGAGAAGAGGTAGTGGGAAGATTTAAAGATTTAAAGATTGAAAGATTGAAAGATTGAAAGATTGGAAGATTGAAAGATCTAAGAAAACAGAAAAAAGCTAAAAAAGTGAATTCCTATCTATGTCTAAAAAATGTTCACCGTTTTTAAGGTTAATTCTTGATTATCAAATACAGCTAAACTTAGACAATGAATCTACCAGTTCTTATAAGTTAACCGCTGAAGCATTCGAATCGGAATCAAAAGTAGTCTTCGCTCTTCGGAAAACTCTAATTTGGGATTCAACTTTTTTATACCGATCCGTATATGGTTTACAGTTTCCGTCTAGAAAATTAGACGACCATGGAATCAATTTAGGCGCGTAAAATCTGTGTTGTTTTTTGAACTTCAAAACCATTTTTTCTTCTTCTGTAGTCATACGAACAAAGTAAGAAGGCGCTCGAGGAACATGTTTTATATATTCAAAAAAATCATACAAGGCTTGATTCTTAATCGTATCTGTCTCACTTGCAAAGTAATAATGTTTGGCTCTATATTCATTAGCATTATCGAGAACATCAAGGTTATTTTTAAAAAAACTGATAAAACTTTTGCTGCTCACCGTTACTAAATGCTCGGGTTTTAGTTCGATAAAGTTTGGAAAAGAATAATCGTTCGAGCTTTCACCATCCAAATTATAAATCTTCGAAGTTTGATATAAATGGACGTCGCTGACACTGTCGAGGATAAAAACCACGTCCGTATAAAATCGATTTTGAAAATCCGGAGGAGCGGGCCGCGGAATGCTACTGTTTTTTTGTAGAGAATCCTGCTCAGAAATAACGTACAACCGCCGTTCATTCTTTAAAGAACGTTGCTCACAACCCAGCAACAATAGCGAAAGCACAAATATTTTGATTGGCGCTATTCGCATAAAATGAAAAAATCCGGCAAGACTACTTTTCATTGTTTTAAACTTTATGATAGAAGAACAAAACACAAATTAAGCAAACAAGCGCAGTATTAATCCATAGCATAACACGTTCAAACGCTAAGCTTTTATCTGTGCTTCGAGTAAGTTTCGATGCTAAATTTACATTTCCGTCTTTAATTACAGTCGACATTCGAGGTATTTCGTAAAAAAGTGAAGTTCCGTTATCTAAAACTTTATTGAGGTAAACTATTTGATTTCTACTATCTTTTGCAACCAACCAGAAATTGCTGCTATCATTTTCAAACCAAAAGGCAGAAGTTTCGTTTGCACTCAATTCTGCGTGATAAATAGTGGCGCTCTGAGTCTGCCTATTAACATCATCCCAAAAAGTAATCGTATAAATTTTTAAGCGCTGCTCCGTTTTATTGGTCAATTTTAGTTCAATAGGTGTCGACGCGCCAAAACAGGATTTATCGACACGGTAAATAAAGAATGTAAAAACACCAATTATCAAACCAAAATATAGTACAGTTCTGCTTTTCTTTTTTCCTGCAAACAGAAAATAGTACAAGAGTACCCCCGCTAGAAGCGCAGCTGTTAAAAGATATACATTCATTCAAATTATTTAAAAATCAATTACTTACAAATTACTCACGATGTTGTTCAAATACTGTGAAATGAACAACCTTTTGGCGAAACCGTGCAAGGAGCATGCAAGATTATAACAATTTTATTCCATAAACATTGTGTTCCCAACAAAGCAACAGTACGATTATTGTGATTTTTTATTTGGGGGTGCCGGCGGTACAATCGTAGCGCTTCGCAAACGTTTCGCTGAACCGCCGTCGCGCCATCCGCTGTATCTTTCCGGCGAACGCATGGTGGAAATAATTTAGCGCCGCAAAGGATGCCGCTGCTGTCGCTCACCCAGAAAAGAATAGAAAAAAGCTAAAAAATGGAAAATCATAAAATAAAGAATTAAACTTCGACACGCTAAGACACGAACGATTTGTGGGTTCGGGCGGGTAAAACGATACGTATAGTGACGAACGTCGCGGAGTCTATTCCGATAGCTATCGGGACTAGCTTCTATCTTCTAAATAAGACTTCGACAAACTCACGTACCAGCTTTTTAAGCGCACAGAAAACACTGAACCTCAC
>NZ_NOXX01000099.1 GCF_002251775.1 Flavobacterium aurantiibacter | reverse complement strand
TAAGCTGGAAATTAATTTAATACAATTTTTGTCGTGTACTTAGGAGAAGGAGAATCATTTGTAACAACTTTGATAGATTATTATGGCATTCCCGATAGATATAATTATCCAGGTTGGCAGGCTTCTAAACAAATTCCTGACAGGTGTGTAAGAATGGATTTCCTTGAACAAGAAATGTTGATGGATATTGAAACAAATCTCAGACAACGCTTTTTACCATATTACCAACTACACGAATTTGAGGGATTATTGTTTAATAACATAGCTTCTTTTGAGGCAACATTTGAACCAAGTGAATTTAAGGATAAACGAGAGTTGATTTCAATTTTAAACCAGTACCATAACCCTGAATTAATTAATGATAATCCAAATACAGCACCTTCTAAACGATTAGATAGGCTGATTGAGGGGTATAATAAAATTGTTTATGGCTCAATCCTCGCTGAAAACATTGGTATGCATAACCTAAGGCATAAATCACCTAGGTTTAATAATTGGATTCACAAATTAGAAAACATTTGAAATGGAATTAAAGAGTTATCAGCGAAAAGTAATTGATAATTTGGAAGAATACTTGAGTTATGTTCAAGAGCATAAAAGCTTAGAAAAAGCATTTAACCAATATTGGGAAGACAAAATTGGACCTTACAATCCATTGGATGGTACAGGGATGGAGTCCTACAAAAACAACATTCCAAATGCAGCCCACGTTTGCGTAAAAGTACCAACGGCAGGCGGTAAAACCTTTATTGCCGTTAATGCTTTGCATAGCATTTTTTCAGCTTACGATTCCGCAAAACCAAAGGCGGTTATTTGGTTAGTTCCTTGGAGTAATTTATTACAACAAACTGTCAATACCCTTTCCAATCCCGAACATCCATATCGCCAAAAACTCAATTCACTTTTTAACAACAGAGTTGAGATTTATCAAAAAGCAGATTTGTTACAAGGTTCAAACTTCAATCCAACGGTTGTAAAGGACCAGTTGAGCATTTTTGTAATGAGTTTTGCCAGTTTAAGAGCCAACAATAAAGAAGATAGAAAGGTGTTCCAGGAAAACGGTCAGTTAGAAGCATTTGTTTCGCAATATAAAAACAGCGAACATATTTTAAGTGGTGTGGACGATACAGCACTAATCAATGTTTTACGTTACCTCAATCCTGTTTTGGTAGTGGACGAAAGCCACAACGCAGAAAGCGATTTGAGTGTAGATATGCTCAAAAACTTAAATCCGTCATTTATTCTTGATTTAACAGCAACGCCAAAGGACAATAGCAATATAGTTAGTCTTGTTCCTGCCATAGAGTTAAAAAAGGAACATATGGTCAAGCTTCCTGTAATCGTGTACAACAACCACGACAAAACGGAAGTCATAAACAACGCTTTGCATTTGCAACGCAAATTGGAAAACCTTGCCAAAAAGCAAGAATCCGAAGGTGGTAGATACATTAGACCTATTGTTTTATTTCAAGCACAACCCAAAACCAATGACGATAATACCACATTTGAAAAACTCAAAGATCAATTGTTGGGATTAGGTATTCCCGAAAGTCATATAAAAATCAAAACTGCCAATTTTGATGAATTAAAAGGCATTGATCTAATGAGTAAGGAATCTGAAGTTCGTTACATCATTACCATCAACGCATTAAAAGAAGGTTGGGATTGTCCGTTTGCATACATTTTGGCATCATTAGCTGACAAATCAAGTTCAGTGGATGTAGAGCAAATTTTAGGTCGTGTATTACGTCAACCTTACGTTCACAGACACAAAGCATTTCAATTAAATCTTTCTTATGTTTTAACGGCTTCAGCAAAGTTCAATGAAACTTTGCAGAGTATCGTAAAAGGTTTACAAGAATCAGGTTTTAGCGAAAAAGATTATCGCAAAGTCGATAAAATGACGGAATAAGAAAAGAAAACTGTTTCGATAGACCCAGTTGAATCTTTCCTTTTCCCAGAGCAACAAATCGAGCAGACGGAAGAGATTATTGACAAGAACAGAGTTACGTTTAACCCAAATGTAGACGAAGAAGAAATGGAAACAATCTCAGTAATTACAGAAATTGATACCATTGCAGAAGAACAAAACCGACTATTAGAAGAGCAAATAAAAGAACAGGAAAAACAATCTGCTGACGAAAATATATTTAAAGAAATGGGTACAAAAGTAAAACGATATAAAGTCAAAGAATCAAACAAAGATTTTATTGACAAAATTGAGTTTCCGCAGTTCTTTATCAAGGTTACAGCAAGCGACATTTTCGGGACAGACGAAGAATTACTCAATAGAGAATCATTGCTCAAAGATTTCAAACTTTCAGACGAAGACATCAAAATAGAGTTTGACCAAATTTCGTCTAACTTATATAAAATTGACTTAGAAGAATCAAAAAAGGACGAATACCGCCCATCTTTTACCAAGATTGAGGATAATATTGTAAAAGACCCAATTGCAGAATACATCTTAGCTAAACCAAAAGACAACCAAATAAAAGACATTACGCATCAAATGATGCAGATTATTGGTAACATGTACCCAATTCCTGATCAAGAAATAAAGGTATATATTAGACGAATTTTGAACAATATGAATACCGAACAGCTTCATGATGTATTGACAAGAAAATGGAGTTATACAGACAAGCTAAAAAGTAAAATTCGTCAATTAGCTGACTCCTATGCAGAAGGGCGTTTTATGGATTTGTTGAAATCAAAAAAGATAAACACAAAAGTAAATTGGAAATTGGGCAATGAAATTGTGCCGGGAAATACCGGTTCTTCTATTGGAAATTCACTATATGAAAGAGAAGGTTCAATGAACGGCTTTGAAGAACGTGTTGCAATGGAGATTGGAACTTCTTCGAACGTTGCATTTTGGCATAGGAATTTAGAACGTGGAAAAGGTTTTTACATAAACGGATTTAAAGCCAACCATTACCCTGACTTTATTATGCATACAAAATCGGGTAAAACCATTCTAATAGAAACAAAAGGAGACCACTTAGACGGTTCAGACAGTGAAGCAAAATGCCGCCTTGGTAACGAATGGGAAAAACAAGCAGGCCAAGACTTTGCTTATTTTATGGTGTTTGACAAAAAAGAAATTAAAGGAGCATATACATTGGACAAAGCTAAGGAATTGATTAGTAAAATGTAGTTAAGTTCATCTGGAAACAAACTAAAAATGAAGTCAGTAGACAAAATACGTTTCCCCCGCTCCCCAAAGCATCCCAACTTTAAGCCTAAATCAAATTACTAACTTTCAACCGTAATTAAAGAAAACACGTAATAAAAAAGCTAAATCAATGCCCCGCCTGCAAGCGTGCGTCGTTTGGGTCGTGTTTGTGTTTGAAGAATAAGCCAAATAAAATAGCAATTACTAAGGCGTAAGCCGCAAACGAAAGCCAGATGTGGTGCCAATCGCGAACGCCGTTGGTTGTAAAAAAGGCGTCGATGAGTTTCCCGCTGATGAGTCCGCCGAAAAAAGCACCAAAGCCGTTACTCATCATCATAAACAAGCCTTGCGCCGACGAACGTATTTTAGAATCGGTTGTGGTTTCCACAAATAAAGATCCCGAAATATTAAAGAAGTCGAACGCCATACCGTACACGATACACGACAAGACAATCATCCACAATCCGTCGCCCGGATTGCCGTACGCAAACAAACCAAAACGCAGTACCCACGCCAACAACGAAATCATCATCACGCGCTTGATGCCGAAACGTTTCAAGAAAAACGGAATGGCCAAAATAAATAAGGTTTCGCTTACCTGTGAAATCGACATAATTAACGTCGATTTTTTCACGACCACGCTATCGGCATATTGCGGCATGTTTTTAAACTCGTCGAGGAAAACATCGCCGTACATATTAGTTAGTTGTAGTGCTGCGCCTAAAAACATCGAAAACAAGAAAAACAAAGCCATTTTATATTGCCCAAATAAGGCAAAGGCATTTAAACCTAATTTTTCGATTACGGAAGCGCGTTCCGAAATTTGTCGTTGAGGCGCGCAAGCCGGTAAACTAAAGCTGTACAATCCGAGAATGATTCCGGCAATTCCGGAAATGTAAAACATGTTTTCAGAAGCTTTATTTCCCGATAAGTTGGTTAACCACATGGCGGCAATAAAACCCACAGTTCCGAACACACGAATGGGCGGAAACACTTTTACGACATCGTAATTTGCTCCCTTTAAGATATGATACGCCACCGAATTAGATAATGAAATCGTAGGCATGTAGCAAAGCATGGCAGCAAAAACGATCCAGAAAAATTCGGTAGGATTTTGTGCCTGAGGCAAATACAACATAAAACCGGCACTCGCTAAATGCAACAAACCGTACAAGCGTTCGCCGTTTAGATACTTGTCGGCTATGATTCCTGTTAAGGCCGGCATAATAATCGATGCAATTCCTAAGGTAGAAAAAACGGCTCCAAACTGATCGCCACTCCATTGCTTGGTACCAAACCAATAATTTCCGATCGTGATTAACCACGCGCCCCAAACAAAAAATTGGAGAAAACTCATGCCGATAAGCTTCGATTTCAAATTCATGAAGTTCTGTTTTGTGTAAATGCAGCGTAAAGCTAACATTAATTTAGTATTCTCAAAATTTTAGTATCGACGATTGCAAATCCATCATCTTTTCTTGAAAACGATTGCCGCAGCCCGGATTGCAGCGAAAAACCCGCAAGACCGTATAGCCCGTTTTGCAGTGCACGGTGGCGACCGCAGGAAGCCAACTGCTGCACGTAGCAAAACGAGCTGTACGGACGCGGATTTGTAGCGAAAAGCCGGAAATGCTGCCCAAAAAAACAATCGAAAAGACATAAAAAAAGTCGCCTTTTTGGGGCGACTTTCCACGGTTGTTTGTGAATTTACTTTTTACTCCACTCGTTGATGCTGTCTTTGTTCATCTTCACGTAGTCGGCATTCTTTGCAGCTTCGGCAGCGGCTAACGAGATTTTAGCTGTTTCGATAGCGCCTTTTTTATCGCCTAACTTCGCTTGAATCAACGACTTCAAACGCGAATACCAGAATGGCTTTTCTGGGCTCAATTCCAAAGCTTTGTTCACGTACGTAAGCGCTTTGGTTAGATCGCCGTTCGACTGGTAGTAGTATTGTGCTGCACCGAAGAAATCGTTTGCTGTCGGGCCCGACAATACGCGCTCGATGTTAGCCATAGCTGTTTTTTGTGTCGGAACTTCGAATTTCACTGCTACCAAAGTTTTTTCCCAGCTCAACTCTAAATGCGCAAAATTGTTATCTAAGTTATTGATACTGATCGTAAAGCTCTCTACATTTCGGTTTAATTGCTCCGGTTTAGCGGTTGTGCGCAAGGCAACTTTTTCTTCGCTCCATACTTCTGGAGTTCCCCAATTGTCGGTATCGGTGTAGAAAACAATTTCCCAAGCATCGGCTTTTGGCGTAGCGAAAATCGCGTATTTTCCTTTTTTCAAGGTCTTGCCATCGATGGTTACATCTTCGCTAAAGCTAACCATTGAATTTTGGTTGGCACCAGTTCTCCAAAGCTTGCCAAAAGGAACAAGATCTCCAAAAATAGTTCTTCCTTTCGCACTCGGACGAGAGTATTCGATGTTTACTTCTGTTAAGCCAACTGTTTGTTGTACAGTAGCTTTCGGGCTAGCCGCAGGAGTTTTTAATTGCGCTTGCAGAAACGAAACAGTGGCAACTGCCAAGATTACTAGTATCTTTTTCATTAGTGTATGGATAAAGTTTTTCCAAAAGTACGAACCGTATTTGGGCTTAATCGTTAAGATTACCTTAAAAAACCGCATTCGTTTGTTTAATGTTTTTCGAAATCGGTTAAACAAAGTATATTTGGAAACATTTTTAAACTATGGCTTTACACATTAAAAGAGGTTCGTTGCTCCTACCACTTTCGGTAGATGAGGCTTGGGAATTTCTTTCAAATCCGAAAAATCTCAAGATTATTACACCAGAAGCAATGGATTTTTCGATCGTTAGCGGAGCCGACCGACCGATGTATCCCGGACAAATTATCGAATACGATGTGAGGCCGCTGCCGGGATTTAAAACCCGTTGGGTGAGCGAAATTACCCACGTTGTCGACAAAAAATACTTCGTTGACGTGCAGTTACAAGGTCCGTACTCATTTTGGCACCACAAACATTTTATCACTGAAATTCCGGGCGGCGTTTTGATGGAAGACATTATTCACTACCGTTTGCCTTTGGGCTTTCTCGGAGATCTCCTCCACCCTATTTTAGTGAAACCCAAACTAGACGAAATCTTTGCATACCGAACAAAAAAACTAACCGAATTATTTGGAACCTTAGACTAACAATCATGAAAAATATTTTAATTATTGGCGGAACCTCGGGTATAGGAAAAGCCTTGACTGAAAAATTAAGTGCTACACATAAACTTTATGTGACGTCGCGTAATCTATTGACTAGCAATAATCCAAGCGTAACGTATTTAAAATATGATGTTGCCAGCGGCGATTTCCCAGCGGCTGCACTTCCGGCACATTTAGACGGTGTGGTGTATTGTCCGGGCACGATAAACTTGCGTCCGTTTAAAGGCATAAAACCCGAAACGTTTGAACAAGACTTGCAAGTGAATTTCATTGGTTTGGTGAAAACCTTGCAACAGGTTTTACCGCTTTTACAAGCCGCTCCGAACGCTTCGGTGGTAGCTTTTAGCACGGTTGCCGTAAAAATGGGTATGCCTTTTCATACTTCGGTGGCGGGAGCAAAAGGTGCTATCGAAGGTTTTGCACGTGCCTTTGCGGCAGAATTTGCACCTAAAATCCGCATGAATGTGATTGCGCCTTCGTTAACCGATACGCCACTGGCAGATAAGTTTTTAAACAGCGATGTGAAGCGCGAGAAATCGGCCGAGCGTCATCCGCTAAAGAAAGTCGGTACACCTGAGGAAATCGCTTCGGCGGCAGCTTATTTGTTGTCTGAAGATTCCAGTTGGATTAGTGGTCAGATTTTCCATATTGATGGAGGAATGTCATCTTTATTAACTTCGGTATGATCGTATTTTGGTTTAGACGCGATTTGCGTTTGCACGACAACGCCGGCTTAGCTGCTGCATTAGCTTCCGGACAGCCTGTTTTACCGTTATTTATTTACGATACCGATATTTTGGATCATTTGCCGAAAGACGATCATCGTTTGGCATTTATTCATCAGCTTTTGGAACGAATACAATCGCAGTTGCAAAAGCACGGGAAATCGCTCGCTACTTTTCACGGAAAGCCGATCGATGTTTTTAAGAAATTACGCGAAACGCACGGTATCACAGCTATTTACACCAACCGCGACTACGAACCGACCGCGCGCGAACGAGATAAAGCCATTTATGAATGGGCTTGCACCGAAAAAATAGAGTACAAGAGTTTCAAAGATCAGGTGATTTTTGAACGTTCGGAAATTGTGAAAGACGACGGGAGTCCGTACGTGGTGTACACGCCCTATTCCAAACGTTGGTTGAGTGTTTTCGAAAACAAAACGCTAGAAACCTATCAAAGCGATCACACCTTTGAGCCGTATATTGTACACTCGTTCCCGTTTTTAGGTCTTGCCGACATTGGTTTTACCGAACCCACAATCAAAATTGAGGAACCGAATATAGCCGCATCATTAATTGACGCATACGGCGAGCAACGAAACTTTCCTGCCGTGAAAGCCACCTCGAAATTGAGTCCGCATTTGCGATTTGGTTCTGTTTCGATACGAGAATTGGTTCAGAAAGCCAATAAAAGTGCTGATAAAACCTTTTTGAAGGAACTGATTTGGCGCGAGTTTTTTATGATGATTTTGTATCATTATCCGCATACCGTTACCAAAAGCTTCAAGCCAGCCTACGATCGGATTGAATGGCGCAATAACGAAGCCGAATTTAAAGCGTGGTGCGAAGGAAAAACCGGATTTCCGATGGTCGATGCCGGCATGCGCGAACTGAATCGAACCGGCTGGATGCACAATCGGGTGCGTTTGGTTGTAGCGTCGTTCTTGTGCAAACACTTACTGATCGATTGGCGCTGGGGCGAAGCGTACTTTGCATTGAAACTCTCCGACTACGAACAATCGAGCAATGTGGGCAACTGGCAGTGGGCTGCGGGCAGCGGCGTTGATGCTGCGCCGTACTTCCGAATTTTCAATCCGGCGGAGCAAATCAAAAAGTTTGATCCGAAATTGGTGTATTGCAAACGAAATATCCCTGAATTGGAAACTTTGTACTATCCAAAACCAATCGTCGACCACAAAATTGCGCGCGATCGCTGCTTGCAAGTGTACAAAGCCGGATTAGAATCGTAAAGCACGGATTTTTTCCGCGTTAAGCTCCGAAAAATGATTAATCACCAAATCGGCAGTGTCGTAATTTTGGTTTAGGCTGTGCGGACTCTTATAACCCACGCAAAACACAGCTGCGGCATTTGCGGCTTTAATACCGTTTGTGCTGTCTTCGATGATAATGCACGACGATTTTGGTGCACCTGATTTCGCTACCGCATCCAAAAATATTGCGGGATGTGGTTTTGATTGTGGAAAATCTTCGCCACTAACAATATGAGAAAAGTACGGATGTAAGGCAAAGCGATCGAACACTCGTTTGATGGTTACTTTGGCAGAAGAAGACGCTAAAAGCAATTGAAAACCAGACGCATGCAACGATTTAATCAGGTCGAATGCACCTTCGATTAACTCCAAATCGGGTTTGGTATCGAAGGCGTCGTTGAACAAATCGCGTTTCCGATTCACTAATTCAGCGGGATCGTGCGGCAACTGAAAATGAGCTACAATTTTTTGGTAGGTATTTATGGTAGAATAGCCGGTGAATGTTCCGTACAATTCGTCGGGAACATCGATGTTTAGCTCTTTAAAATGCTGGTGATAGGCGTAGTAATGAATGGGTTCGGTATCTACAATAACGCCATCCATATCGAAAATTACGGTATTTATCATGCTGAGGTCTTTATCAAAACAATTCAACACTAAAAGGCAACAACGGGCATTTTAGCGACGCAAAGGAACGTATTAATACACGTAACTGGAAATAAATTTAGGTTAAGATTCAAGAGTTGTCACGCCTTTTTTTGTTTCGGAAAATTGTTGAAAAGGATAAAAAGTGCAGCGAATTACAACTTTTTTCGGTGGATTAAACCTTATGAACTAATTTCGGTCATATTCAAAACGGCAATTTGAAAGACGACGCGTTTATATGGGCACAACTATCCGATCCAGCTACGCAAGAACGGGCCTTTGCGTTATTGGTGAAAACCTACGGCAAACGCTTGTATGCGCACATTCGTGGAATTGTAATTAGTCACGACGATACAAACGACGTACTTCAGAATACCTTCATCAAAGTTTTTCGCCACATCGACTCGTTTAAAGGCGACAGCAAATTATACACTTGGTTGTATCGTATTGCTACGAACGAATCGCTCACCTTCTTAGAGCAAAAGTCACGAAAATCGGGCGTTTCTATTGAACAGCTTCAAGTATCGGAATTTGAAACGAGTGGCTTGGACAATGAAATGGACGGCGAGGCTATTGCAGCTACTTTACAAAAAGCGTTGTTGCAACTCCCAGCGAAACAGCAACTCGTTTTTAGAATGAAGTACTTTGATGAACTTACCTATGAAGAAATTGCCGAAATCACCGGAACTACGGTTGGTGCTTTAAAAGCCTCGTACCACCATGCCGTTCGAAAAATTGAAGATTTTATCCGAGCACTTTAAACCTTTTGGAAACTCAGACGTCAAACCTATATGAAAGATTTTAAACTAGATACACAGCCGAAGATCAAGCCTGCTTTTGAGGCGAGTGACACGTATCTCGACCAGCTGCAAAAGCAGGTAGTTTCTTCCATTCAACAAGAAAAAAACAAAAAAGCAGCATTCAGAATCAGCACGCGCGGAATCTGGAGGTATGCTGCAGCTGCTGTTGTGGTAATTGCCGCGAGCATTCCCATTGTAAATAATTCGTTGGTTACTACCGAGCCTACTTCTTCGGAAATCGAACACGAATTATTGCGCAATGTTGATTTTGGTAGCGTGGCTTTTGCTTTAGATAACGAACTTTCGCTCGTTACCACCGAAAGTGAATCTACAGATCCCGTTGAAAACGAACTCCTTGAAAATACTAATGTGGAATTCCTAATTACAGAACCATGAAAAAATTACTCCTCACACTACTCATTTGCGCAAGCTCGATTTCTTTTGCTCAAGAAGGTCGAGAAGGCGGACGGATAGACGCCATGCGAATTGCGTTCATCACCGAACGACTCGAACTTACGCCCGCTGAAGCCGAAAAATTCTGGCCGGTTTATAACGCGTACCGCAGTCGCGAGAAAGAAATCCGAAAGTCAAAATACATGACCGTTCGCGGGATTAACAATGCCAATTTAACTGAAAAAGAGGCGGCGACGGCTTTGGCTGAGATTGAAAAAGGTGAAACAGATTTGCATGAAAATCGGCGTGGTTTTATCTCTAAACTCAAGCAAATCATTCCTGCACTTAAAATTCTGAAATTGAAAAAGGCTGAAGACGATTTTAACAGACAGCTTTTAAAAAGATATCGAAATAATAAAGATTGATTGCTAAAAATAGGCACTCGTTTTCATAGCTTTGACGTCTAAAACGGGAGTGCCATTATGATCAATCCTTCGGCAAACGGTTGGATTAAACGATTTTTCACCGAACTCAATCTGAGCGTGAAACCTGCGCAAGATCGTGAGTTGTTTTACGACAGCTTGCGTAAAATGGGCATTGTTTACGGTCATGCCATTTCGCTTCCCGCAGAAGAAATTCAACTTGTAGCTAAAATCTCGCACGACGAACTTTCGAAAATCTGCCTACTCTACTCGCATTTTCAAGTGTACCGATTGTTAAAACTATCCGACGATACTACCGATTTCAGTACACAACTCACGGCTTTCTACAATCAGTTGTACGGAAATCGCTCTACAATTCTCAAAAAAGTACTGCCCGAATCGGATGTCTTCGAAGAATTGGAGGAAATTTTGGAAGAACGCATTCAAACCAATGAGAATATTTTTTCGCGGAACTTCTCGCACGTAATCACAAATGCACTGCTTTTTCAAGACGTTTTAGCATTCGGACAATTTATTCGCCGAAACGAAATTCCGGAAAATTACTTGCGAAAAGTTGAAGAAGTAGCCGTTCAAATAGTACTTCGTGCTTTACAAACGCGCTCTATTCCAACGCCGTACGACGAACTCATCATCAAAGTTTTTGAAAGTTCGGTTCGCTACGCCAAAATCAAAACCGACAATCGCGAATTACTCGAATCGTTGCCGCTTTCGTACTTCGACGCGCCGCTCGAAAAGTACTATCTGCTCGATTTGGCTGCATTAGCGCTATTTCATGAAGACGAAGCGCAGCCGATTGAAATTCAGTTTATGGAAGACTTAGCCGTTGATTTGGGATTTGAAAAATCGGTTGGTGTGCATTTTCTAAAATCAGCACACGCTTTTCTGAATACACACCGAGCTTCCATTCCCTACCTGAATTACAAAAATCCAGTCAAACATTTCTACGACCACGCCGCAACAAACGTATCACAGCTCATTGTTCGCAACAAAAGCCGACTCCAAAAAGAGCTTTCTAACAACAAAGATCTATTGAAATTACTGACAGATTCGACCGTTAGAAGTTTGGATGAAAAAGAAAAAAAGAAAGTAAAAAAACAGCTGTTGGAGATTTGTAAAACCATTCCTTCCTTAACCATTTTTTTACTTCCGGGCGGCAGTTTGCTATTGCCTTTGTTGGTGAAATTCATTCCGCAATTGCTGCCAAGTACGTTCAACGAAAACTTAGACTAGCTGCCTTGAGTTCGATAGAAAAATCTTTGTTAGATTGTTTGAAGTGACTTCTTTAACCTTCGCTTCGACGTAGTGTCTCAAGCAAACTCTCGCTATTAAAATCGCAACTGATAGACCAAATCGAGTTCTTTTTCAGAGCTGATGTTCACTTGTAAATCGGTTACAAATCCTGAGTTAAGTCCGTAAACCCAGCCGTGCAACGCTAAATCTTGTCCGTTTCGCCATGCCGTTTGTACGATGGAAGTCTTTGCCAAACCGTACACTTGCTCTTTAACGTTGATTTCCACGAACTTATTAAAACGATCTTCTTCCTGTACGATACTATCGAGATACGTGTGATGCAAGCGATAAACGTCTTTTATATGACGAATCCAGTTGTCGATTATTCCGATACTGCTGTTGCCCATTGCCGCTCGCACACCGCCACAACCGTAATGTCCGCAAACAATTACGTGTTTCACTTTAAGTACATTCACGGCATAATCTAAAACGCTGAGCATGTTTATATCGCTGTGAATAACCATATTGGCGATGTTTCTGTGCACAAAAACTTCACCGGGTTTTGCGCCGATAATTTCGTTTGCAGGTACGCGCGAATCCGAGCAACCAATCCATAGCAAAGGCGGTTGCTGTCCTTTAGCTAAATCTTCAAAAAAATGGGGATCTTTCTCTAAAGATTTCACTACCCATTCGCGATTATTATCTAGTATTTTCTTGTAAAAAGCATCCATCGGCTCGTTTTAAAAATTGTTATCGGTTATTTCTTTTACGACCGTTTGTCGCTTTGCTACGTCGTAATATTGTTCTATGCGCACTTGAGGTACCGTTTCGGGCGCGTTATCGAGTTTGTACTCTTCTTTAAAACCGCGCAGTTTCACACTTATATTTCGTTCTTTGGCTCTAACTTCGGTAAACTCCTTAATTAAATCCAAAATATCGTGTGCAATATAAACGGTTTGATGCGCGGTAATAAGCACTCGTGAATTTTCTGGAATCGCAGCTAAGGTATTTTTTATCGCTGTTTTATTTAAAAACGAGACTTCCTGAGCCAGACTAATGTGGGTTACCTCGCCGTCGGTGTACATTTCTCGCGTAACATCAAAGGCTTTACGAAGATTTCCCCACAAAACAAAAATGATACTCAAAATCAGTCCTAATGCAACACCAATGAGTAAATCGGTTAAGATTACGGCGAGAAACGTCAGCAAAAAGGGTAAAAACTGATACTTGCCCCGTTTCCAAAAGTGAATAAATACCGAGGGTTTCGCTAACTTGTAACCCACCATCAGCAAAATAGCGGCTAAGGTTGCAAGCGGAATCTTATTCAACAAACTAGGTATAAAAACAACAGCAACCAATAACAATAAACCGTGCACAATAGTCGATAATTTGGTTTGTGCTCCTGCTTCTTTATTGGCCGAAGTTCGCACTACCACCGATGTCATCGGAAGTCCGCCCAACATACTACTCAACATATTTCCAATACCTTGTGCTTTCAATTCGCGATTGGTATCGGTGTAGCGTTTGTGTACGTCCATTCGATCGGCTGCTTCAATACAAAGTAAGGTTTCAATCGAAGCAATCACGGCAATAGAAAGTGCACTTACCCAAACTTTTGAATTTTGAATTGCCGAAAAATCTGGCGTGGTAATCAAATCGGATAGTGAAGCCAGGTCTTTTGGAACTGGTAAAGCAACCAAATGCTGTTGCTGCAGTGCCCACGAATGCCCGTTTAGCAGCAATAAGCTATTGATTAACACACCTAAAAGTACTACGACCAAAGCGGCTGGTAGCAAGTTAATCTTTTTTAAAAATGGGCTGTAACTCCATGAAATTAGAACAACAAGCGAAACGGCGGCAATCAAAATAGCGCCGGGTTCCAAATGTTGAAAAACATCAAAAAATTCTGTGAATGAATTCCGACCGTCGGCTTGCACAAAAGCTTCATCGCCTTCGTAATCAGCATCGTATCCAAAAGCATGCGGTAACTGTTTGAGTATGATGATAATTCCAATACCTGCCAACATGCCTTCGATAACATTGTTTGGAAAATAATTCGAAATGGTGCCTGCCTTGATAAATCCGAGCGCCAATTGAAAAATCCCTGCAATAAATACAGCCAACAGGAAGGTTTCAAAACTCCCAAGATCGATAATTGCCTTAGCAACTATGGCGGTCAAACCGGCTGCTGGTCCCGAAACGCTTAAATGCAAATTCGATAAAAAACCAACAACCAAACCACCGATAACGCCAGAAATGATTCCCGATAGCGGCGATGCTCCCGACGCCAAAGCAATGCCCAGGCATAACGGCAAGGCTACCAAAAAAACTACGAGTCCGCTGGAAACGTCTGATTTAATGTGGGAAAATAGTCCGAAGGTTTGCGTTTTCAGCTGCTCTTGTACCATAAATTACAGCGATTCTTCCAACCAAGCTTTCATCATCCAAATCGTTTTTTCTTGTTCGGAAATAAAATCACTGATCATTGAGTTTGTACCTTCGTCGTTTATCTCGCCGGAAAGTTGCAACAGCGGACGCTCCAATTCAAGCAATCCTGCAAGAGAACTAACTATTAACTGAATCGCTTTCTCGTCTTCCGAAATCGCTTTTCCCACGGCTAACGCATTGTGCTTCAAATAATCTTCAAAGGTGTGTAGCGGTTGTCCGCCGATCGTTAAAATTCGTTCAGCGATCAAATCAATCTTGAGTTGAGCATCGTTATACAATTCCTCAAACTTCACATGTAAGTCGAAAAAGCGCTTTCCGCGAATGTTCCAGTGAATTCCGCGTAAATTCTGATAATACGTTTGGAAACTTGCCAATAAAACATTCAACTGCGCTATCTCTGCCTCGCATTGCTCGGTAGGCAGGCCTAAAAAATTCATCTTTTTCATAATTTCAGGATAATTTAATCAAAGATAACTTTTATAACGAAGTTTAAACATAAGGTAAAACTATACATTCACCCGTAGTGCATTATTAAACTAGATTAATTTTTAAGTTGTTAAT
>NZ_NOXX01000151.1 GCF_002251775.1 Flavobacterium aurantiibacter | reverse complement strand
TGTGCCTATGTGGTCGGCCGTAAGTAGAACTCGCACTGGTAGTCGTGATTTAAAAACTGTGCAAAGCCTATGTGCCTATGTGGTTTGCAGTTATTAGAATAATCGCTGATCACATTTGTTCGAAAAGTAGCGTAAACGAATTTTCTCTATGGTATTTTACATCAGCGTTTTAAAAACTTAGCCACTGCTGAGTTGTCTATTTTCAAGAGGTACATGCCCACAGCTAAGTGGTTTACGTCAATTTCCGAAAATGTGCCCTGACCCGACCAAACACATTTGCCCGTAGTGTCGTAAATTGTCAGTTTACCCGAAATTGGCGTGCCAAATTGTAGTATCGATGTAGTTGGATTCGGGTATATACTTATGTTGTCTAGCTGCGCTTCGGTTATATCTAGGAAGTCGGAAGATACACGCCCGGTTGTACTAGAAAAAACGTAACCGTTGTTAAAAGCCGTACGTGCATAACCACTCACATAAATGCGGTTTTCAGTATCGGTTGCCAAGGCATCAAATCTGCTGGTTCCAGTAGTGGTAAGAACTTTGGCACCCGAAACCGTTCCGCTGGGTGTTAGCGAAAGAATAACGCCGGCATTTTCTGTCGCAGTCGTCGAAACGTTGTCGGCCCAAGATATGGTTCCGGAGGTCGAACCCGCAAGAAATACCGTACCGTTTGGAGCTACGGTCAACGCAGCTCGGCTGCCCAATTCAAACGAACCCGCGTTCGGAACCTCGCGTACCCATTGCCACGTTCCGTTACTGTTTAGTTTGCCCAATAAAAAGTCGGTACCACCAGTGTTTGGCCCGGCAACGCTGATGCCATCGAGCGTGTGCGGCAAGAAATTCTGCGTGGCTAGATAAATTTCGTCGGCATTTTTAACAGCTAATTGTGGCGACGAGCAAGTAATATCTTCTATAAAACGCACCCATTGCAAAGATCCGTTTGCGTTGTATTTAGCTACGTAGGTATTGTAATCGAAATTTTCTGTGGCGCTGCTTCCATTAAAGTTTGCATTTAAGCCCGAACACGAGCCGGCGGTGTAAATATTTCCGAGTGCGTCTGTGGTTATTGCCGAAACCAATGGAACATCGTCTTGTACTATCGTTTGCAGTATCGTTCCGTTCGGATTTAGTTTTTGTAGATACGAATTCTGGAAATCATCGTAAGCCATCCAAATGTTTTGATTGGCATCCAAGGCAATGGAACCGAGATCACTCACAAACGAATTTTCGATATTTGGCGCAAGATACCACAGCAAAGCGCCGTCGGCATTTAGTTTTACAAGCATGTGGCTCAATCCGTTTGTCGCGAATGAAAGAACGGTATTTTCGTACGTGAGTTGGTCGACAAAAGAAATCGTGAAGTAAATATCTCCGTTGGCATCAACCAGCATTTCACGTGCCGTAGCGCGGTTGGCAATTGTTTTGGTGAAAATCAGATTTCCAGCCGTGTCGAATTTTCGCAAGGCTAAGGTTCCTAGAATGTCGATTCCGTACGGATAAGGCGTTCCGTTGAAACTCAGGCTATACAGTTCGTTATTGGCATTGGTGGCGCAAACCGAACCAATGTACGAGTCGTTTAACGAAAAATCGATGTTTTGATTGTGTTCGTATTCGTAAAATTGTGCCCAAGACGAGGTGAAAACGCAAATGCACGCAGCTGAGAAAAGTAAATTTCGAATCATTAACAATTGTTTAGATCTGAAAAGATGCGAAACGTAGCGAATAGTTGCTTTAAACCAGATTTTGATTAAAAATCTTTTTCAGAGCGCTTATATTGACCAACTTCCGAGCTAAACAGCTATTAGGCTGCTACCCCCGTTGGATTAAAGTATCCCAAAACAAATCTGCAATTTAATCAACTAATTATCTGTTTTCGGACCGCTAGTTTGAAAACGATTTGTTGTCTTGCTTTTGCGTGAAGGACAGCAGCGTAAAGCTATTTTTGTTGGTTTTGCTAAGCGACGGCAACGGCAACGCGACAGCAGAAGCGCTTGCAAGTGACAGACGCTTACAAAACGAACGAAAATACTTGCAGCGAATGGCCTGACGGCAAACGCAACTCGAAAATAATCACGCGCGTTTGCCGGCACGCCCAAATTAAAATTCAGTAAATGAATTATTTACCGTTAAATTTGTGTTGAACCGTTGTGCTTAAATCGGCTTCGAAAGTGAGCTTGCGGTTGTCTTGATTTTGCCGTTCAAACTGCCCGTCGGCAACAAATTTGTATTCGGTGTACGTGTAGCCGGTTACGTGTACCACATCGGCGTAGAAAGTGCTGTCGTTCAATTTCTTAAGTGGCGTATCTTGTTCCCAACTCAACGGTTGATTGCTGCCACGTACGCTCAGTTGCGAAACCTGCATAGCTTTGGGAACGATAACCACATAACGCACTTTTTGATTGGCCGTTGGCTGTACGCAAGACACTGCTAAGAACAGTAAAAGTAACGGTAAGTATTTCATTGTGAGCGTTTTTTAGTGATTAGAAAATCGATTCCGATTCGTGTACTTCCGAGGGCCATTCCGCTTAGGCAAACCCACAGAATTCCGAGTGCGGGCAACATATTCCACAGTCCTTGGCTCGATTGTTGGTACACGGCAGCAACAAACATGGTACAGCCAGCTAATAAACTGAAGATGCGTGTTTGAAAGCCGAGTACGAGTGCGATGCCACCGACGGCTTCGCTAAAGGCGGCCATCCAGGCGAAAAATGCGGGAAATACAGCGAAAATTCCACCGAATTCGGCAACGTTGTTCGGAAACCAAAAGGCTACTTCGAAGAATCCGAGGTTGTTTTCGGGTGGCGACCAAGGTAAACCGAATTTAACTGCACCGAAGTCGACCGCCATCCAATATCCGCACAAGATTCGCGGTAAGGAGAGTAAAACATCTTGCCAGAGCTGCGGCAGTATGCTTGGTTTTGTTATGGAGAAAAAGATTTTTTTCATGATGATTTTGATTGATGATTGAAACTCCTAGCGGTAGATAAAAGCTCCGTTTCCGTTCTTTTTACAGTCGGTGCAGCGGGCCGAACCGCGGTTGATTAAGTCGCCGTTGCCTGCTAGTTTTCCGCTCAATTTTCCACTTACGTTTACGGTTGCGTTTCCGTTTCCGCCGACGCTGAATTTGAGGTTTTTCGCGGAGAAGTCGCCCGCTTTTAGGTCGACATTTCCACCTTTTTCTAAGTCGAAACTATCGATCGCACCGCTTAGTGAGCAATCGCCGTTACCTTCTTGTTCGAGGCGAAAGTACTTTCCAACGATTCCTTTCACGGCCAAGTCGCCGTTACCCGATTGTGCAATAACGCTGGCTTCGGGCATTGTAATGTAAATGGTGGTTGGTTTCTGATTTTTCTTGTAATTGAGTTTTACGGGTTTGTTTTTGATTTCCAGTTTGTATTCGCCAGCCGTGTAAACCATTTCGAGGTTGTTTACGCTTTCTTCCGGTCCTTCAACACGAACCGACCATGTTTTACCAATCGAAATTTGTGTATCGGCATTTAAGCCTTGCAGATAAACTTTGTCGAAATTCTTGTAATCGAACTTTTTTTCAACAGTACCCTGACTATAGGAAAACAAGGATAGAAGAAAGGCTACGGTAGTGTGGATTAAAATTTTCATGTGTCTTTGATTTAGCGGTTTAAGATAAAATTAGGTTATTTAGTTTTTGTATTTTTTTGGAAGGCCATACCAAGGTTAAGGTCGCCAGTTACCTTTAACGTCACGTAACCCATTTTCGTTTCTGTATTTTCGATTACCAAGGCCGTGTTTTTATCGGTTTTTATGAATGTGCTTTCGGTTGGCTTTAAAGTTATTGGCGAATGTGTTCCGCCATCGTTTGGTTCTTGATAAACGAGTAGGGTGGTAGAACCATCGTTCTTAAGGTGCGTACGGAAATTTCCGTGCGGATTACTTCCGAGTACAAACTTTTCGTTGGCATTTATGCTCGTGCCCGAGTTTAACGAACTAAACGAGCCGCAAGATACCAGTAGCGTTACAAGAGCTAAAAGGATTACATTTTTTTTCATCAGTTTACTTTTTTTGGAAATTCAGTTTTCCGTTATCGATGAAGCAAAATTGCGGCAATCCCAGTAGCGGCGCGCTTCAAATTATGATTTGAGACCTAATTCTGCTGTGTTTTTTGCTAAGTAGTCTTTTGGCGTTACTCCCGTATGCTTTTTAAACGCCCGATTAAAAGTTGCTTTAGAGTTAAAACCGCAATCGAGCGCTAAGCCAAGTAAGGTCGATTTCGAACTTTCGCCGGCAGCTACTTTTGCTTTAAAAGCGTCGATTCGAAGTGTGTTTACCAGATCATTAAAATTCTGGTTAAAGCCTTTGTTGATTACTTTTGAAATAAGCGCAGTATTACTTCCGGTTGCTTTTGCCAAATCGAGTAGGGTAAGTTCCGGATTTTTGTAATAGCCGTTGGTAATCAGTAATTTTTCTAGTTGGTCGCGCAGTTTTTCCTCCGATTCGGTGAGTCCCAAATTATTTGAGTCGCTTTGTGGGAACTCGATTTCGGCATACTCCGCAAGTATTTCGGTGCTTTCAGTTTTACTTTCGTTCACGAAACCATAGCCAACGCGTTTGCTTTTGAAATTTTCGTTGGCATAGCCTTTTATGGCAATTCGGTAGGAAATTACGCCCACTGCCATGAAGTACCACCAGCTTCCCACGAAGTCCGCAAACTCGGGAAAAATTTCAAAACCAATCTTAAAGCTGATATTAACAATAATAATCGCTAAACAAGTAATAATAAATTCGCGGATGTATTTAAAGGTGAGTTCATCGGCAAAACTCACAATGTTTTGAATCACTTTTCGATACAAATTGTAGTATCGGAGCGCGTATATCAAGTAAAACAGCATACTTGCATGACCGGTAATTTGGTACCACTCGTCGAAGTCGATATCGGCATACAAGCTTGGAAAAGCGCCGCCGTTACCGTAGTAATCGCTCGCAACTTGCAGCAACGCATAAATCAGGTACAAACAACCCGGGAGCAAATGCCAGAGGTACTTTTTGCGAAATCTAAAAGCCGGATTTAAAACGGCTTGGGTGTAGAAATATAAAACGGGTCCAAAAAAGTACAGCTGATGAAAAGGTATGGTAAAAATAACAGCGCGGTAACTGTCGATGTCGTACCAACCAGCAAAACCCAGCATCCACGGCGCTAAATACAAGGCAACGATAATCAAAAATAGAGCGAGCCAAAACGCCGATTTACTGCGTTCTTGTATACTTTTTTGGAGAAGTATCAAGGCATAAGCCAGATTGTGTGTAAAGAAAATTAAAAGTAATCCGGAGTAGATATTAAATTGAAAAAGCATGCGTTTCGACTAACGCAACTAAGGTAAGCATAATTTTATACGATGAGTCCGATGCTTTTAGAGTGTGCGATGGCTTCTTTGCTGTTCGTAAAATAGCAGGTGTGAACACCCATTAAACTCATATTTTGAATGGCGATGGTTACCTTTTGTTTAGGAAGTTTGCCCGTTTGCCGAATGTAAACGGCTTGAACATTTACTGGAAACATTTTGCAAATCCGTTCGTAAAGCTCGGCGTCTTGTTGCGAATCGTCGCCCAATAGCGTGTAGTTTAATTTCGGATAAAACTCCAAGATGTGTTTAATTTTTTCGAACTTATGATCGTGGTTGCCGCGACCCGTAATCAGGAAGTCGAACAAACTCTGCTTGATGTCTTTCAACAACAAAACGGCACGAGGCAACTGATGTAATTCGGCAAACTGAACAATAAACCGATACAAATTCCACTCGCTCGACGACACATAGAAAAAAGCGTTTTGTTCGGTTTTGTTATTGCGTCCGGCTGTACTTAAAGCCTGATAATGCGCAACCACGTCGGAAAAGATTTTGCGGTCGTTCACGTTCTTAAACAACAAGATGTACAGCTTTTTAAAGATATTTCGGCTGTGGGAAATCAAAAATGTATCGTCGATATCTGAGATAAAACCCAAATTTCCTTCAAACGGCCGAATGTACGAGCCTTTTTGTGTAACGTGTGTCCCTTCCGACTTAATGGAAACTTCGTACGTAATCCAGCCGTAACCCACATCGTTGTCGAGCGGAATGCAAAACTGAAAAAAGCCGTCGTCTAAGGTTTTGGTGTGAATAACACGTCCGTCGTGTTTGAAATAGACATCAAAATTAGACGCTGTCTTTTGTCGAAACATGCGAATCACCGAGCGGGCGTTCCTAAATTTCGTTTTCTGAAAATCGTAATCGGCTTTAGTCGTTGGTTTAAACACATGACCCATCACTAAAAGCTGATTTTCGTTGGCGTAACCTCGATATAGTTTTAAAACAGGTTTCATACTATGTAAAAATACGGCAAAGCGTTTTGTTTCGAAACGATTTTCACACAGCTTTTTTATATATACTTCCCTAAAAAAATGCAGACGCCCTTTTGTGTAGTTCAACCAGAGGTAATTCCAAGAGAATTCTATTGTTTGAGTTCTAGAAATCGAGCTGCAAAGCGTTTATCCGAATTGTTAATATGCGGAAGGAATGCTCAGAATTTCTCTAAATTTGAGCAAATCTGAATACATGGCACAAAAATTTGTAATCATTGTGGTAAATCCAATTGCAGGCGATATCGACAAAGGCGAACTCGTAGCCGATGTTGAGGAGCACGCGCTTACACTGGGTTTGCAAACCATTGTTTACGAAACCTGTGGCATCAACGACGGCAAGCACATACGGCATTTATACGAGCAATACCAACCGCAGCGAATCATTATTGCCGGCGGCGACGGTACCATTAAAGAAGTGGCGGCCGCTTTGGAAGATGTCGACGTACTTTTCGGAATCTTACCTGCCGGTTCGGCAAACGGCTTGTCGGTCGATTTAGATATTCCTGCCACTTTAGATCTCGCCATTCCCGCGGCTTTTTCAGCTAAGTTTATCGATATCGACATGATAAAAATAAACGGACATACCAGTTTACACCTGAGCGATGTGGGTTTAAACGCTATGCTGGTTAAAAACTACGAAAGCGGCACCACGCGTGGCATGTTGGGCTATGCAAAACAGGTGCTCGCTACATTTAAAGAGCAAACCGGACCGTTTCGGGCGCGTATCGAATTGGAAGGTAAAGAGGTAATTACCGAGGCAAAAATGGTTGTAATAGCCAATTCGCAAAAGTACGGAACCGGCGTGGTAATTAATCCGTTTGGTAAAATGGACGATGGGCAGTTCGAAATTGTGGTGCTTCGCAATCTCGATTTTACGGTTTTAACCAAGATTTTAACGGGAAACATCCGCCTAGATACCGAAGATGTAGATATTTACAGCACAAAAAACGCACGTATTTTCATCGATCCGCCCACCGAGTTTCAAGTCGATGGCGAATACATCGGTTTGGTTTCCGAACTCAACATTTCCATCTTAGCCAGTAATATGAAAATTGCCGTTCCCGATTACAATTAATGGGAAGCAATTTTTATACGTGATAGAGTTTTATTGCGTTACGAGCTGATAATCAAAGTTTTTAGTTTTATTTTTCGAAGCTAATCCCGTCTTCCGCTGTAGTCCTCAAAAAACACGCCACGTTCATATGTCCAGCACACTGCTTCTTGGGTCGCCGTTTGCTGTACAATTCACGTAGCCGTATTTTTTTCCGGGCTGCCGCTGCACCCGGGGCTAGGAAAATCGTTATCCAAAAACATTACGACAAGAAAAGCACACTGAAAATCTACTGCTGCGCTTCGTCACCAACACCTTTAAACGGATGTCGTTGCTGCCAGATCACTTTGGGTTCTAGTTGTTTGAAAAAGTAGGGTAATATTTTGTTTAACAGGTAATTGTGGTGTTTCATAAATCCAAAAAGCTCTTGTGGTACCGCGCCTGCCGAGCTTTTAATTTCCATTGCTGTTCGTCCAAAAACAATTTTTTCAAACTTTAGCGAAATCGAAGTTAGTATCATGTCGTACAGCATGTTTAGGTACAACATATGATGTTTTTGAATTTCGGCATCGTAACCCAAAAAATAAGTGTCGGCTGTGCTGCCGTTGCGTATTATGGTACTAAAACCCACAAGACGTTCGGCTTCAAAATATCCCTTCACAATAAAATCTTCCTGAAGCTGCTTTTTCAATGCCAAAAAATGATTCTCGGGTAGTAAAAAGGTATTGAATGCCGAGTTTTTCGCCACATTAAAGTACAAGTCGGCAGTAGTTTTTTGGTAATCCGCTAAGTCGGTTTCCGTTAAAAAGCGCGAGGTAATGGGTTGCAAGCGTTTACGACTGCGTTTGTACTGATCGCGGTATTTCTTGGCAAAAGCGCCCACATAATCCGTTTCGTTGGCAAAATTGTTTAGCTGTTCGAAAACCATATTGGGCTGAGTTGTAAACTTGAAAAAGTTTGGGAAATTCGGATTGTTTTGTTGTAAGAATGCGGCGTCGAAATCTTTGAAAACGGTCAGATGTAAAGAAATGCCCTCAATCCTCAATCGTTCTTTAATTTGCGTGGCTGAAAGTTGTAAAGCGGTAAGTACATCTGTGGAATTGGTTTCTTTGCATGTGGCAAACGCATGTTGTCCGCTGAGCATATTGTTTCCGATAAAAAGCACATGCGAACTAAATTTCTTGAAGATAAAATTCCGAGCAACCGTTTTCATGCAGCGTTGTCGTTCGCCGAAGGTTTCTAACTGATTTAAATCCAGAAATTGGGCAACGGCAATGCTTAGAGGTTTATCTTCCGTACCAATGACGATGAAAAAGCAGCGCATGTTTTTCGGCTTGCTTTCGTAACACGCACGTAAATACGACTGCTTTAAAAAAATATTAGAACCCGCGAGCGAATCCCAATATTCGGGAAGTACTTGCGGGTTCTCGTAAATAACTGTTTCTAATTTTGTTTCACTTAGGCCCATTGGCACAGTATACCGCCCATGACACCTAAACAAATTGTCCAATAGCCGCCGTGAATCAAAACATATTTCCATGAGAATTTTTCAAAAAGTGCGTTTATTCCAAAAATCGGAAGCACAAAAAGAATGCCAGTCATAGAACCGCGAAGCGCGCCGTGTTTAAACGTTCTAAAAGCAGTTTCGTAATCCGACATAAAGGCAGTAAACGATTCTTTGGCAGTAGTTGGATCCCCACCAATCATGCCAATAGCACCCGTTTGGTGAATGACCAAAAATTGGAGCACAAAACTGATGAAAATTGAAAAGAGAAAACACAAGCTGAATACTTTTACCGGATTAAATGAAGCCAAGTCTTCCGGTTTAATTTTAGCGACTTTCATTCAGGCATCAGCAAATAGCAGTTTGCTGTACCAGAAAAATCCAACTAAAAGCGGAAAGGCAGCCGCTCCGAGTATAGCGATAAAGTTTACATTCATAATTGTTTAGTTTTTGGTTTAATCAAAGATAGTAAGCATTTTCTTACGGACTTAAACGCAAAAGACTTTTCTCTAAGAAAGTAGTGAAGCAAATTATTAAGGAACGTTTTTCCTAAAATTAGCTTTGTAAAGCGGGCAAGTAGATGTCAAATGTAGCACCAATACCTTCAGTTCCGCTGCTGCGAATGGCGCCGGAATGATTCTCACATATTTTTCGGCACATCGCCAGTCCGATGCCTGTTCCCGAGTATTCCAGCTTTCCGTGTAAACGCTGAAAAATGTTGAAAATTTGTTCGGCATATTCTTGTGAAAAACCAATGCCGTTATCGCGAATTGTAAACTGATAATAGTTTAAATCGGCTCTCAAATTCAAATCAGTAACCTGATCGCCCGTTACTGCTGTGTAGCTAATGTCAATGCGCGGCGGTCGTGAATCGTGACAATACTTAAGCGAATTTGAAATAACATTTCCAAAAAGCTGACTCAATTGTATCTTAATTCCCGAGACTGTTGGTAAATCGGTCACGTGAACAACGGCATTTTTTTGTTCGATAACTAAGTCGAAATCGGCTAAAATCTCAGAAATAACTTGGTTGAGATCAACTTGCACAAATTTTGTTTCGCCGTTCGACAATTGCGAATAGCTTAAGATATCGCGGATTAAATTCGACATCCGTTCCGAAGAATTGATGATTCGTTCAATGTACGTTTCCGTTCGGCTGTCTTTTTCCGTTAAATGGCTCGCCAGCATTTTTACGAAGGTGGTAATTTTTCGAAGCGGCTCTTGTAAATCGTGCGAAGCAACATAGGCAAATTGTGCCAGTGCTTTATTGCTTTGTTCTAAACTTTGGTTGGTTTGTTCGAGTGTGCTGTTAACCACTTCCAGCTGTTTGGTTCGTTTGGCAACCAGCTTTTCTAATTCTTCTTCTTTTTGCCGAAGTACGGTAACATCTTGCGACGTTCCCGAGATGTATTCCGGCTTCTGTTCGTCGTCGTAACTAATTTTTACGGCCGAAACAATGATGCGTTTTTTGCCCGTTTGCGGTTCAATTTTGACGCGCTCGTCTCGAAAATCGGTTTTCCCTTGAAGTTCTTCAGGATGTGTGGCGATGTTTTCGAGAAATTTCTGAAATTCCAAATATTCGGCATCCAAAGCATCCACATTCTTAAACCAATCGGTAAAACGCCGATTCCCAATTAGCGTGCTCGATTTTAAGTCGTATTGCCAAGTGGCAAGTTGCGCCAAATCAACCGCTTGCTCTAAGGCAGCTTGTGCTTCGACAATTTTCTTGCGTGCCAAGACGCTATCGGTAACTTCAATAGCAACTTGCAAGACAGCATAAACGTTCTTGTTTTCGTCGAATAAAGGCGTATACGTAAAGTTGTAGTACTTTTCGAGTAACACACCGTCGTGGACGATTTTTACCATAGAATCTTGCGTAGAGTAGGGGATGCCTGAATCAAAAACACCGTGTAAAATTCCTATAATCGATTGGTTTTCAGCAAGTAATTCAGGCATTACTTCGGTTAGCTTTTTGCCGGCTACATCTGGTCCTTTACCTAAAAGCTCAACAATTTTCTTGTTAGGAAGCTCAATTACTAAATCGCGACCCACAAACAGGGAAATACCAGCCGCAGCGTTTTCAAGAATACTTTGTAGTGTAGCTTCTTTGCTTTTATTATCGGCATCGACGATCACCGACTGCGTAACATCAGTTACAATCACAAAAACGCCTTCAATTTCGCCAGTTTCTAATATCAGCGGTTGAAAGGTAAAATCCACATAAATGGTTTGCAGTGCTCCATTTTTTGTAATCTCTGCTCGCTCCGATTTTGCTGCGTAGGGTTTTCCGCTGGCAATAACCTCAAGTAAAAGTTCGTCGAATCCCTGTCCTTTAATTTCGGGAATGGCTTCCAGTAAAGGTCGGTCGATAATTTCTTCGGCAGTTCGATTTACCAGCGACAAGTAAAAAGGGTTTGCTTTTTCAAAAACTAGATTTTTATCTAAAACAGCCACGGCAACTGCAGCATTTTCAAACAAATCTAAAAACTGTTGTTGTTCTGCTTTAACTTTTCGGTTTAGATGCACACGCGCAGTTACATCAGTGGCGGTGCTTAAAATGGCGTATACGTTACCGTTGTCATCTTTCAAAGGCACGTAAGTGAAGTCGAAATACAGCGTTTGTTCCATTCCGTTGCGCAGTAGTCGGGCGGGCGCTTGTGTGCTGGTGTGTATTTCTCCTGTCCGGAAAATATTCTGCAAAAGCGCAATAAACGGTTGGTCGTGAAGAATCGGTAAAATTTGCTGCAGCGGTTTTCCGATCACATTTTTATCGACATCCCAATAAGAAAGCATGATATCATTAGCTGCTGTAACGATTAGCTCTTTCGTGCTAAAAATACAGGCGGCAACGGGAAGTTTTTCAAGTATTTGGGCATCATGTTGATCGGTTGAGGATTCTTCTTTTATGTAAAGAATTCCTTTTTGGAAGTGCGGTT
This sequence comes from Flavobacterium aurantiibacter, assembly GCF_002251775.1. Lineage (GTDB taxonomy): Bacteria > Bacteroidota > Bacteroidia > Flavobacteriales > Flavobacteriaceae > Flavobacterium > Flavobacterium aurantiibacter. Next base: position 2,886 of record NZ_NOXX01000151.1, on the reverse strand, counting down.
GATGTTCTTCTATAGGATGAAACTCGAAAGTAAAGACTCTATTGTCCAGCAACAAAATTTGGGATTGGTTTGCAGGAAAAGCTTTTATTTTCGAAAAATGTTCAATCAGCCCATCATATTTTAACGCTTTGGCATTAGGTAGGAAATAGGGTTCGACTCCCCAAACTAGAAAAACGGGCTCAGGCAGAACCAGTAATAACTTCAGATGAAAATACAATTCGGTATCCTGAAATACCTCTTCTGGCAAATTGTGGTAATATGCCTGAAGTTGGGGCTCTTTGAAAGTAATTGATTTGATAAAGTCGTTTTTTGTCAAGTGGAGTTACGCTTTTAATTTCTAATAGGCAAGGTGCGCGAGAATTCAGTGGAAAATAAGCGAACTGCTCTGGCACATTCCTTACATTTGAACTTCCTAAATGTACAATCTTTTTCCATAAAATGGGTTCAAATTTTCGAGTTCTTCCTAAATATGTAACTTTAGAAAAGTTGATTTTGCTGCTGCTTGTTGTCTTCTCGTACGCGGGTTTGCAGGCACAGGTTTTTCAGAAACTCACGGTTACAAACGACTTAAACATCGATCGCTCTGAAGTTATAGCCATTCAGCGAAGCTTGCTGCACTCGACGGTTAAGAAACACGCTAAAAAAGCGTTGCGAATTAAGCGCGAGGGGACAGATAGTTATTTGCCTACCCAGTGGTACGATTCTGATTTCGATGGTGTGGAAGATCAGGTTTTAATGCACGTAAGCATTCCAGCGGGCTCAATATTGTCGTACGACATAGTATTAGACAGTACCCGCGGCCCTTCGAATTCCATGGTAAAAACAGCTGTTTTTAAGCATAAGGGTTATATTTATTGGGAAAACGAGACCGTTGTATTTAGAACGCCGGAGTACAGCACATCGAAACCGGCTGCTTTTGAGTTCGGGATTAAGCCGTCTGCGCAAGCGTTAGAGAGTCAGCGTAAAAAGTTCAAAAATAAAGAGCTTCCTTTTCAAAGTTTACTTACTGATGTATCGAGGAGTTTGGGCTTAGGCGCTACCACCATTTTGAACAAAGGTTTGCTGGAATATGCCGAAAAAATTGAAAAGCTAGAAGTTTTAGCCGACGGACCTTTACGAACGGTTTTTTTACTTTATTACCCAACTTGGGGTTCGCAAAAAATAGGAGAAATAAAACGAATTTCGATCGACAAAAGTACGCTATTTACATACGTTGATGTTTTTATGACCGAGGCTTCGAAGGCGTTGGGTTATGCGATTGTAGCTGAAGGAACACGCTCGGAACCCAAACTTACAATCGATTCGCGGTATTATCATTTGCAAACGCGCAAAGGCGAACAAGAATTGGTACAAACCGTTTTCTTTCCGTACGACAACCCAAAAGAGGTGCAAACTTTTAATGCCGACCCTTCTTTTGGAACGCATACTTTATTTTCGTACAAACCCAAAGATCGCTTCACTTTTGCTGTGGCATATCAATTAATTCCAAAAACGAGCGCTGCAGCGTTTAAAGAATGGGAACAAACCGTCAAGAATTTCGAGCTGTGCAGATCAAATCCGTTAAAAGTAGCGTTGAAATTACCGCGTGAGTAGTTGGTTGTGAGCGCATTCTAAAAATTTTCAAAAAAAACTTGCTTTTAGCGAATAAAGAGGTGTATCTTTGCACTCAACATCGCGGGATAGAGCAGTAGGCAGCTCGTCGGGCTCATAACCCGAAGGTCACAGGTTCGAGTCCTGTTCCCGCTACAAGTCAAACTCCAATCGAAAGGTTGGAGTTTTTTATTTTACGCTGAAGGGCTCTTATCCGCCTAGGCGGACACAGGTTCGAATCCTGTTTTAAACAACGGAGAATTACATTATTTCTTTTCAAGTGGATTTCCGGTATCGCCAATAACTACATTTTTTAACGGAATCAAAACCATGAGTTTTTTGGCATAGTTTTTATTACTGTTGATTACAAACACAAAAAAGGTACAGTATTGATTGATCATTACATTTTTTTAATCGTTTGTAAATCAATTAATCATGAAGGTACCTGTATTCCCATCAGTTTTATTTGTCGTACTTTTTTTCTCAGCGACAGCGTGTAAAAATCAATCGGCCGAGGAGCGTTTCTCCGAATCAAAAATGGAAAGTGAGGTCGTTGACACATCGAACACTACTTCTGTAAATGCCACTAATCTTGAACGTGAGTTTGTTCGCACTGCTGATGCCCAATTTGAAGTAGAGGATGTTAGGGCTGCCACAAAAGCAATTGAAGATGCTACAAAAAAGTTTGGCGGTTTTGTAACCTTGTCAAATCTTCAAACGCAAGTACTACAAAGTGATGAAGTACCTGTTAGTGCCGACAGTTTATTGCTGACGAAGAGGTATAAAATCGAGAATGTAATAACGCTTCGTGTACCTAACGTACAGCTCGATACTGTTTTACGTACAATAGAGAAACAGGTTAAGTTTGTTGATTTTCAAACGCTTAAGTGTGATGATGTTTCTTTACAACTTCTGGCAACCGATTTAGAGCGTCGGCGCAATGCTGTGGCAGCAAAACGTATTAGTAAGGCAATTGATCAGAAAGGAACAAAATTGTCGGGTATTGTTGATGCCGAAAATGAAGCAGATTTACGACGCGCACAAGTGGATCAAGCTTTGATGAACAAACTTTCCTTACGTGAAAATGTGGCTTTTAGTACTGTTACCCTTAAGGTTTACCAACGAGAACGCATGCAGCGCGAAGTGGTTTTAAACGAAGCAAACATCGATTCTTTTCAAGCTAGTTTTGGAGATAAGTTATTCGAAGGCTTTAAAAGTGGTTGGAATTTGCTCGGGGAAATTATTACATTCTTATTTAGTACACGACAAAAAACATAATTGATTAAAAATCAATAA
>NZ_NOXX01000139.1 GCF_002251775.1 Flavobacterium aurantiibacter | reverse complement strand
TAACGAAGTAGGCAGCCGTTTATCTGTTTAGCGTGGAAGTTGTTCATTTCGATTACTATTTGATTTTACGATTTGCGTAATTTAAGCGCTCTGACAATGATTTTTAATCGAACTCAGGTTACTACGAGCGGCGGTTGCCGAGAGGTACCCCGATAGCTATCGGGGTAGCGTACGGCCTGACCCGTGGGTGGGATTTGCGTGGGACGGGGAGCGCCCAAAAAAAAATGCGAACCCGAAGATCCGCATCTATAAATTCGCTTGAAAGTTGTATTAGAATCGGTAACTGATTCCGGAATAAAGTGCGACGAAATACGGACGGAAGTTGCCGGCATCGCGACTAAATGTGTTGATTTGATACTTAAACATGGGCTCGAAATTGAGCTCGAAATTCTTGAAAAAGCGGTACTGAAAGCCCAAACCAATGTTAGAACTAAAGTGTACATCGTTTAAGTTTGTGGCTTCTCCTAAACTGGTGCTAAACGAATCGCTGCGCAACGAAACATTGTTTTCGGCTAAGAATAACGTACTCAAACCGCCAATTACATTAATTCCGAATTTAGAATCGAGCACTTTGTACGACATTTCGAGCGGCACTTCAAAATAGCCAAACTCTTGATTCATGAAACCCATAGTTGATTGTTGCATTGCTGCGTCGACAGCCAAAGCACCCGTTTCCATTTGTGAACGGTTCACAACGGCCACGCCACGAGCTGCGGGAGTTACGGTCGTAGTTTCAAAAACTTGCGGTTCTAACGCGGCTATAAATGCAACTTCGTTGGTTTCATAGCCGAGCTGGAATTTGTTCACTCCTGTTCGGATAGCAAAACGTTTATTTATCGCGTAGTTAACGTTAATTCCGACCGACATAGAACGGTCATACGATTTATCGTTAGTTGCAAAGGCTGTATGTATCGGCGAACCGTTGCCCGCAGAGTTGAAATAAATGGGCGCCACATTGGGTGTTATTTGCCATTTTTCTCGTTTTGCCTCGGCGGTTTTTGTATCGGTTTTTTCGGTTTGCTGTTGCAGTAACTGCTCTAACGGGTTGGTTTCGGGAACAGCAGCGACAGCGTTTTCAGTTACTGTTTCCACAGGTTTTCCTACAGTTTTTGTGTCTGTATTTGCGTTGTTTGCACCATTGCTTGTTTCAGGCAAAGCGTACACGAGCGGATCTTTGTCGAGCGGTTTTAACTCAGGGATAGCTGTATTGCTGTTCGGGTTGTTCGCCGCGTTATTCGTTTGGTTGTTCACTGAATTTTGCAGCGCAACAGCGGTTGAACTTTGCGTTGTGTTAACAGCGTTCTGGCGCAGTTTCTTCGATTTCGGTTTTCGGGTTGTGCCAGCAGTTGCCACGGCATTTTCGCTGCGGTTGTTTTGACTATTTATATCAGTGTTTTTTGTTTTCTTAACAGTACTGTTGCGTTTTACTTTCGTGCCAAGCTCTTCGCTGCTAGCTACAGCATTTTCGTTGGCAGTAGTTGTACGATTCGATGTAGAAGCATTTGTCGGCTTTGTTCCTTGAGCGTTTTCAGAAGCTTTATTTTCAGCACCGGCTGCGGTGGCAACAGCTTCGCTGGAACTTGGGTTGTTGTTTCCGTTTGCCGCACTGTTCTCGTCGTTCGGATTTTGTTCGTTCGGATTTTGAGTTTCCGTTGTATCTGGCTTTGCAGAAGGTTTGGCTACCATTCCGTTTTCAGATTCGTTGCCAGAAACAGGCAAAGATGTACTCGAATTATTGGTAAACAATAGTTGTAAACCAAAAATCATGGGAATTAGGATGGCGGCTGCACCAGCAAGTTTCCACCAGATTGGGATTACACGTCGCTTTTTCTTTTGCAAAAGCGCATGTTCGATATTTTCCCAAACTACTGGGTCAGGAACTTGCTCAAAGTCCTTGAACTTTTCCTGAAATAAACGATCTATGTTCTTTCTCTCTTTCATTGTAATGCTATTGCCGACTTTTTGCCGGTGTGTAAGTCGATTTTTTCTTTTAGGATCATGCGAGCACGAGCCAGATTAGATTTGGTTGTTCCGGTTGCGATGTTCAACATTTCGCTGATTTCATTGTGCGAATAGCCATCCAGAACATATAAACTAAAGCACAAGCGGTATCTTTCGGGAAGTTCTTGAATGATTTTCATTAAGAAATCGAGAGAAACGGAATCGTCGTCGAGATCGATTTCTGTTTCATCTGGAATATTTTCATTCACAACTTCGAGGTAGCGTTGCCCTCTAAATTTTTGCAACGCGTTGTTAATCATGATTCGTTTTGCCCAACCTTCAAACGATCCTTTTCCGGAATATTGTTTTATTTTATCGAAAATGATTAAAAATCCATCCTGAAGATTGTCTTGGGCTTCGGCGTAACTCGATGAATATTTCATGCAAACACCGAAGAACTTCGCTGAAAACAATTGATAGACAGCGGCCTGCGATTTCAGGTCGTTTTCTTTACAGCCGGCTATCAATTCGTCGAGATTCACTCCTTAAAGGTCAGTATTAATAGTTAACAGGAATAGTTACTTCTTCAAAAATGTTATTTCCTTGATCGTCTTTTCCTTTGTAGAATTTAAAAACATAGTGCTGATATCCAGGCGTGCACTCAAACTGAAACGTTGCAGTTCTCAATTCAGGTACGGCGGTATTACAAACAGCACCGGTTGGTACTTGTGAGGTAATTCCGATGACACGTGTATCACTAGACTTTTCGTAATAAATACCGCTGTAAATATGGCAATTGGTAGGCATGCGGTATTGTAACGTAATAGTGTAAAGTCCGCCGGTTTCAAAACTGTCGGGAACAGTGAAACCTTCTACAGGGATTACTTCAAAACTGTAGTTCGGGGCGTTATCGTCTATAGAGCAGCTGTTAAAACTCAATGCTATAACAAACGACAGAAGAGCAATTTTCAAAAACTTCATTTTTCTTTTCTTTTCTTTGGTCATGTTTTAGATGCTAAAAGTACGAAGCGGTTGCGTAAAAAAAATGCCCGCGGTCTGCGGGCAGTAAAATCTATGCGGATTCTTTGATATGCGTCTTAATTTTTTGTTCTAATTCTTCGGATAATTCTGGATTATCTTTGATTAATGCTTTAACTGCATCTCGTCCTTGCCCTAACTTTGTGTCGGCGTAGCTAAACCAAGATCCCGACTTGCGAATGATTTCAAATTCAACAGCTAAGTCTAGAATTTCTCCTGTTTTTGAAACTCCTTCGCCGTACATAATGTCGAACTCGGCAGTTTTAAATGGCGGTGCAACTTTGTTTTTGATGACTTTTACTTTAGTGCGGTTCCCGATCACGTTTTCGCCGTCTTTAATTTGTGACGCACGACGAATGTCTAATCGTACCGAAGCATAAAATTTCAATGCATTACCACCGGTTGTAGTTTCTGGGTTACCGAACATAACACCAATTTTTTCACGTAACTGGTTGATGAAAAATACCGTACAGTTCGTTTTGCTGATAGTTCCGGTAAGTTTTCGAAGCGCTTGCGACATCAAACGCGCATGCAATCCCATTTTCGAATCGCCCATCTCGCCTTCGATTTCGCTTTTTGGCGTTAACGCAGCTACAGAGTCGATTACCACGATATCGATGGCACCGGAACGAATTAAGTTTTCGGCAATTTCCAGTGCTTGTTCCCCGTTATCAGGTTGTGAAATGATTAGATTTTCGATATCTACGCCGAGTTTTTCTGCGTAATGACGATCAAAGGCGTGTTCCGCATCGATAAAAGCAGCGATTCCGCCCGCCTTTTGCGCTTCTGCAATAGCGTGTAAAGTTAAAGTTGTCTTACCCGAAGATTCCGGACCATATATTTCGATAATTCTTCCCTTAGGATATCCATTGACGCCTAGCGCCAAATCGAGACCGAGCGAACCGGACGAAATAACTTCAACTTCCTCAATCGCTTTGTCTCCCATTTTCATTACAGTTCCTTTTCCATAAGTCTTATCTAACTTATCTAAAGTAAGTTGTAATGCTTTCAATTTTGATTCTTTCTCTGTACTCATAAAAAAATGTATTGGCTTTTAATTGCGTAAAAGTAAAGCAAATATCGTTTTTTGATTACGGTTTTTCCGTAAGGTTTTGAGAAATTTTGTATCAAAATGCAGGTGCCTTTTTAGGGTGTTTTTGGCTTCTCGTAAGAGATAAATGCCCGCTAATCCCGTCATTTTCCTACTTTTGCACACATTTGAATGTTTATGGAACGCATAATCTCTTATCCGATTACCCTTATTTACTACCTGGTGTTTGGGTTGTTGTTGGTGATTTTTCACCCAATTCAATATATCTGTTTGAACGTTTTTGGGTATCAGGCTCATAAAAAAAGTGTCGATTATCTAAATTTCGGATTGTTGTCGGCTACGCGTATACTCGGAACTCGTTATACAGTAGAAGGACTTGAAAATGTTCCCAAAGGAGTACCAGTTATATTTGTTGCGAATCATCAGAGTATGTACGACATCATTACCATCATTTGGTATTTCCGCAAAGCACATCCAAAATTCGTAAGTAAAAAAGAACTCGGAAAAGGGATTCCGTCGGTATCTTTTAATTTGCGACACGGCGGCTCGGTACTCATCGATCGGAAAGATCCAAAACAGGCAATCCCCGCCATTCAAAAACTCGGAAAATATATTGAAGCAAATAATCGCGCAGCTGTAATTTTTCCCGAAGGAACACGCAGCAAAACAGGTATTCCGAAACCGTTTCAGCAAACCGGACTTAAAATTCTGTTCAAAACAGCTCCTTCAGCCTATGTTGTTCCGATTTCTATTAACAACAGTTGGACAATCGTTAAATTCGGATTCTTTCCCGCAGGCTTGGGAAATCGGCTTATCTTTACAGCTCATAAAGCATTGAAGGTCTCCGATTTCGAAGTCGACGACTTACTCGCAAAAACCGAAGCGGCGGTCGTTTCCGCACTTAAATACTAAACTTAAAATTTATATGTCTATAAAAAACATCCGATTGGAAGTCATGCAGTTTTTGGAACAGAAAATCGATTCCTTCATGGACGAATTTTTGATTCCAATCGACAAGATTTGGCAGCCATCCGACTTTCTTCCACAACCTGATTCCGACACTTTTCTGCAAGAAATTGCCGAATTGCGCGAAATTGCCAAAGATTTGCCCTACGATTTTTGGGTAACACTTGTTGGCGACACCATTACCGAAGAAGCATTACCTACTTACGAATCGTGGTTAATGGAAGTGGAAGGGGTGAACCAACAAGAGCGCAACGGCTGGTCGAAATGGGTACGCCATTGGACTGGAGAAGAGAACCGTCACGGCGATTTATTAAATAAGTATTTGTATTTATCTGGTCGTGTGAACATGCGCGAAGTAGAGGTTACCACCCAACACTTAATTTCCGACGGCTTCGATATCGGAACTGGTCAAGATCCATACAAAAATTTCGTGTACACCTCTTTCCAAGAACTCGCAACTTATATTTCACACAATCGTGTGGCGCAAATTGCCAGACAGTACGGGGAAAAGAAGTTGTCGAAAATCTGTAAAATTATTGCCGGCGATGAAATGCGTCACCACCACGCGTACAGCGAATTTGTGAATCAGATTTTCAAAGTCGATCCGAGTGAAATGCTTTTGGCGTTCAATTACATGATGAAGCAAAAAATTGTGATGCCGGCTCAGTTTCTTCGCGAAAGCGGCGAAAAAATATCTTCGGCGTTTTTGAACTTTTCCGATTCGGCACAGCGCATTGGGGTTTACACCGCCAACGATTATGTGGAAATTATGCAGAAGTTGATCGACAAATGGCAAATCGATAAATTGTCAAATCTGACTGACGAAGCCGAGAAAGCGCGCGATTACTTAATGAAATTGCCTGCACGGATGGCAAAAGTTTCTGAGCGACTCATCATTCCTGCGGAAGCAACGTTGTTTAAATGGGTTGAACCTGCTACAATTGCCTAATGCCCGACTTTATTGGGCAAACGCTGGTTTTTGTGCGTGATACCTTGGCTCATGCCGAAGGCGGACACGACATTAACCACATTTTACGCGTGTATAAAATTGCGTTACGACTTGCCGAAGAAGAATCGGCAGACAACACTGTGGTTGCATTAGCCGCATTATTACACGATATTTCAGATGCTAAATTTAACGGTGGCGACGATTCGTTAGGAGCGAAAGTTGCCGCCGAATTTTTAACTAAAATCAACGTTCCAGAAACCACAATAACGCATGTTTGCTTTATAATTGCCAATATGTCGTTTAAAGGCGGTGGCACTTTCGTGGAAACACCTTCGTTGGAATTTCAGATTGTGCAAGATGCCGACCGTTTGGATGCCATTGGCGCCATAGGGATTGCACGTACGTTTAATTACGGAGGGTTTAAAAACCGTGCCTTGTACAATCCAGATATTAAACCACGAACGGAATTAACCGCCGAGAATTACCGCAATGAGGAACAGCCAACGATTAATCATTTCTACGAGAAGCTGCTTTTATTGAAAGATCGAATGCACACCAAAACAGCTAAGATTTGGGCGCAGAAACGGCATGATTATATGCTGGAGTTCCTAGATCGCTTCTACGCAGAGTGGGATGGAACGGATTTAGCTTAATGCGCAAACAAATGCACAGCAAGCAGCGTCGGAATGAAATAGATTACAATGGTTTTCGCACCTTCGTAATCTTTTGCCATACGTTGTCCTAACAGTAAAAACAATAACGTTACCGCTGAGGTTACCGCACCGTAAAATCCGAAACTTTCGCCGCTGTTGGTGAGTAGTTGAATAATTCCGGCAGCAGAAGCAATTCCTGCAATTAACTCCAAAGCTAAAATCAAACCCAACGACATGGGAACCATATCTTTAATGGGTGTTTTTGCAAAATGCGATTTCAGCCAATTGAGATTATCTTTCCAGTACATGAGCTTGTCGTAGCCTGATTGTATAAAAGTGATTGCCAGAAACAAAAGCAATAAAAGGCGAACAGGGTTTTGTAATTCCATAACTATTTTGCGTGTATATAACGAGTTAGTTTTATTGATAAATCGGTAAAAATAATTTTTGCGTTGGCGTTTCGTTCGATGTGATACATGGCGTCTTCAATTTCTTGAAAAATACCAACGATATTTCCGCCGTGAACAAAAGGAGCAAACTTCTCTAGTTTAAAATTTCCGTATTCAGGAACAATATACGTCAATGAACCGGCACCGTAATTAGTTAACAACGCTTGTCGGAACATTTCGGCACAAAAACTCAAAAAACGTTTTTGGCGCTCCCGACCAATTCCGGCTAAATCTTCGCTCCATGAAATCAGACTTTTAATTGCTCCCGGATTTCCCTTCGCCGAAAAAGCTGCACGAACCCAATCAACAAACCATTTTTCAAATTCTAATTCGGCATCGTTCTCTTCTGCCAATAACAACGCCTTGCTCAAGTTTCCTTGCGATCGAGCTGCCAACATTTTAACCTTTGCGGTATCGAGCGTAAGTCGCGCGTTTAAGAAATCAGCAACGTGACTTTCAGAAAACGGACGGAATTCGATTTCCTGACAGCGCGAACGTACTGTTGGCAATAACTCATCTGGATTTTCAACCAATAAAATGATGAACGTATCGTCTGAGGGTTCCTCGAGAATCTTCAACAGCTTATTAGCCGTACTGTTATTCATAAGTTCAGCTCGCCAAACAATCAGAACTTTTTTTCCACCTTCGTACGATTTCATCCCGATGACGCGTGCAATCGAATCGGCATCAGTAGCTCGAATCTCTCCCTGTTTACCATCGCCACCCGCATGCGTAAACCATTCGGCAAGAGACCCAAACGGTCGCTCGTAAAGAAACTGTCGCCATTCCGGATACAGCTCTTCCGAACTCATCGCTTTACTGCCAGCAGTTCCTGAGGGTGTTGGGAAATAAAAGTGCAAATCGGGATGTTGCAAACTAGCCACTTTTGAATTACAGCTGCTGTTTCCGCCTTCGTTTTCAAAACCTACATTGTTGCACAGCAAGTAGCGGGCATAGGCCAGCGCCATAGGCAAAGTTCCGCTGCCTTCGGGGCCGATAAACAGTTGCGTGTGGGCAATTCGACCGTTCTGCGCACTGTGAACCAGCTGCTTTTTTAGGTGTTCGTGACCGGGAATGGATGAAAATAGCATACGCAAATATAAGTTTTGCAGAAGTATTCCGCACGATGCGCCAGCTGAAATCGGTATTAATTATTTTACACTTTAGCTTAAAAAGTATCGATTTTTCTTACATAAAAGCCCAAAATCTGTACCGTCAAAAAGCAGTAGACACAACTGCAGTTGGTTATTGGTGACGAAATGCACGGATATAATTTTCGTAAACTCGCCTCTTTAGGTGGTTTGTTGCGCCTCTAAGTAACCTTTGTAAAGCCTCAGTTCATCCCAAGAAAATTCGTTGTTTGAGGCTTCCCGAAGCGGCCCTAACCCAGCACTTGAGTCGTAAGTTTCGAACAAAACGGCCAGTTTTTGTTGCTGATCTTCAGGTAGAAAATCAGAAATGTTGCACTTTCCTTGTGCAATTAGTTTAGAGATATGCGTATAAATGGTACCAACCGAGAGTTTCCGCACCGCAGCGATGTCTTCAATTGGCATGCCTTCGCTCACCAGCAAGTACGTTTCATTCACCGTATCCGGCTTTTGTTTGGCTTTTTTCTTCTGCGGATATTCAACCTCTTCCTCTTCCGCCACGAGCGAAACGGCTTGTAAGCGCTCTCTTGCAGCCAGCCAATTTTTACGCGCGAAATCTTTAAACGACTCTCCCAATAAACTCTCTTTGGTCCATTCGGCTTCTTCGCCTAAATCGGCATATTGTCTGGCTTTGAAAAGTTTATAAACCGTGTTTAGAAAAACATCCTCTAATTCTACCAAGGCTTGATTTACTTCTTTCGACTTCTTCTGTTTTGAGGTGAGAATCAAGTTGTCGTACAAGCCAATGCTTATCTCTTCCGCGAAAGCGAAAAAATACTGAAATGCTTTTCGAACACGTTCTTTCAGAAAGATCTCATCGACCTTTTCGGCAGCCAGAATACTGTGAATTTGTCGGCGAAATTGCGCTGCGGGTGCTCCCAGTTCCAAGCAACGTTTATACGATTGTTTTGCCCAAACACCGTGCAAGGTTTCGGCTGTTTTTACACCCATCGCAAACTGAAATTGAAAGTCGCCCAAGGCTTTTTCCAAAACTGAAAAATCGAAAACGGCTTGCAAAAATTCCAGCAAATACACTTTTCGCGCGTGCTCCAAATGTCCGGCCAATTGCTCGGTTCCAGGTTGCGCAGCGGTGTATGCTTCCACACTTTTATCGTTCTCAATACCGTTAAAATGTAACGGACTCAACAACATGACGCCTTCCAAACTGCGAATGCGGGACAACGCAACATAGGCTTGTCCGGGTTGAAAAACATCGGCTACATCAACAACCGCGCGATCGAAGGTTAAGCCCTGACTTTTATGTACCGTAATTGCCCAAGCCAACTTTAACGGAAAGTGTGTAAAGGTGCCGATAACCGTTTCTTTGATTTCACGGTTGTCGTTGAGCTCGTATTTCATATTCTGCCATTCAAAGCGCTCCACATCGATCGTTTCAGTACTGTCGTCGCAAACCACTTTGATTTCGGCGCTCGACAAAAAGGTGACCGTTGCCATTTTGCCGTTAAAGTATCTTTTGTTGGGCGCCATATCGTTTTTAATAAACATAACGCGTGCACCCACTTTCAAACTCAACACTTCGGGAATGGGATACAAACGATCTGGAAAATCGTCGATGATTTCGGCCCGAAACTGAAATTCTTTACTGGCTATTTCTGCTAATTCCGACTCGTTTACTACATCGGCTTTTCGGTTGTGTGTGGTGAGTAAAATGGCGTTTTTTGCTGCTTTCAAGTTCCTATCGGAAACGACATGTTTGTTTAAAATCGCTAAATTTTCACTGGTGATTGTATTGTGACGCAGATTGTTCAGAATCTCCAAAAACGTCGGATCCGATTGTCGATAAATGTGCTTTAACTCGATGTAAACGGGCGTTGATTGCTGCAAACAGCGCGCGTCGAAAAAGAATTTCCCGCCGTAGTATTTTTGCATTAAAAGCCATTCCTGATCTTTAATTACAGGAGGTAACTGTAGTAAATCGCCTATGAAAAGTACCTGAACACCACCAAAGGGTGCCTGACTTTTGCGTGTGTGTCGCAAGGCAAAATCGATCGCATCGAGCAAATCGGGGCGCAACATACTCACTTCATCAATTACCAATAATTCGAGTTGAGTGAGCAGTGTTTTTTTTACGCGATTCATCCGAAAATGCTTCCGAATGGTACTTGGAGTTTCCACTTTTACGTCGGTTCGGTAATGCGTACGTTCGTCGGTTGGCAAAAATAAAGCAGGTGGAATTTGAAACAGCGAATGTATCGTAACGCCGCCCGCATTGAGCGCAGCAATTCCTGTGGGCGCTACAACGACCGCGTGCTTGTGCGTGGTTTTAATGAGATGTTTGAGGAGTGTGGTTTTTCCTGTACCGGCTTTTCCAGTCAGGAAAACAGGATACTTCGTTTGATTTACAAAGCGAAGCAAATAACCAGCTTCGGGCGAAAAATCTTCCATTTTGGCGTGTATTAAAAAAGCTAAGATAATTATTTATCTCCGAAGTTCTTCTCTTCCGCCACGAACTACTTCTGCGTAAGCAAAAACTGTATATCCGAAATCAATCTATCAATATCGGCATCTTTTGTACCGTCGTAAAATCCGCGAATGCGTCGCTCACGATCTACTAAAATTAAGTTCTCGGTGTGCACCATATCGTACAATTCGCTGCTGTTGGCTGTTTTTACGGCTAAATACGATTTACGCGCCAAATAGTAAATGTCCTCCTTTTTTCCTGTTACCAAATGCCACTTATTATCGATCACGCCTTTTTCGGTTGCATATTTCCGTAAAACAGGAACCGAATCGATGTCGGGCATCACCGTGTGCGACAATAACAAAACCTCAGGATTATCGCGAAATGCCGCTTGTACCTTTCCTAAATTCTTTGTCATTATTGGGCAAATCGTAGTACATGTACAAAAGAAAAAGTCGGCAACATAAATTTTACCTTCAAAGTCACGCTGACTGATTTTCTTGCCGTTTTGATTTGTGAACGACCAGTCGGCAATCTTGTGCGCGCGTCCGATGTGCTGTACGGTCGAATCGACCATTTCCGGATTTACATCAGCCGGACTAAACACGGGTAGTCGCTCGCTCGGTTTTAAAAACTGATACGCCGTTGTCAGGAAAACGGCAGCAAAGACCAGCATGCTGATGATAAAAATTCGATAACGCTTCCAGATATTCACCGCGAAATTTTTTGCAAAATTACGTGAAGGCAAGGCCTACTGCCATACGATTTCCGCACTTTTTGACAAACTTAACAGAATGTGAACCCTTGTTTAGATACATTTGTTACTTTATCACAAATTGTTATGAGATATATAGTTGCACTTTTATGTATGAGCAGCCTTGCACTGGCTCAAACTCCGGGAATTAATCTTAATTTGATGGATCGAAACGTAGCTCCACAACAAGATTTTTTCAGATTTGTTAACGGGAAATGGCTCGACAACACCCAAATTCCTGCCGATAAAACTCGATGGGGAAGCTTCGATGAACTTCGTCAAAATACAGATAAAGATATGTTGGTGATAGTCAACGAAGCTTTGTCCTCCAAAATGTATACACCTGACTCTGATCAAGGAAAAGCCTTGGCGTATTACCGCAGCGTTTTGGATTTAAAAACTCGAAATGCACAAGGATTTAAACCCTTAAAACCTTTTTTTGATAAAATAGATAAAATAAAATCGGTTGCCGACCTTCAAAACTATTTGCAAGACATGGAGCCTATCGGTGGCGGTGGTTTTTTTGGAATGGGAATTAGTGCCGATGAAAAAGATTCTAATAAGAATACTTTGAAAGCGTACCCAGGTAGTTTGGGATTACCCGATCGCGATTATTACGTTTCGCAAGAAGCTGATTCGAAAGACAAGCGCGAAAAATATAAAAGTCATGTGGCTCGAATGCTTAAAATGGCGGGCATTAAGAACAGTGAGAAAGCTGCCGCTGATATTTTGGAACTCGAAACAGCGATGGCCGAAACGCAATTCACAAGAGTTGAACGTCGCGATCGTCGTTTGTCTTACAACCCGATGACCATCAAAGAATTGCAAGATCTCGCTCCTAATTTCAATTGGAGCCAATATCTTGCAGCGGCAGGTATTAAAACAAATAACATAATCGTTACACAGCCAAGATTCTTCAAAGAACTAAGCCGACGTTTAGGCGAAAATAATACCGAAGCTTGGAAAGCGTATTTAAAATGGACGCTCATTAACCGTCATTCCGGTAAACTTTCTGAGGCAATCGAAACTGCAAATTGGGAGTTTTATAGCAAAACCCTAACGGGCGCGCTTAAAGAACGTCCACTCGACGAACGTGCGCTTTCTGTAGTTAACGGCGCTCTGGGCGAGGCACTCGGAAAACTATATGTTGAGAAAAAATTTCCACCAGAAGCAAAAGCAAAAGCACAGAAAATGATCGCTAATGTGATTAAAGCTTTTGAAAACCGAATCAATAATTTGCCGTGGATGTCGGCCGAAACGCGTAAAAGTGCGATCGCAAAGCTTGAGAAAAGCCGCGTAAAAATTGGTTATCCTGATAAATGGAAAGATTATAGCGACTTGGTGGTAAAATCGCCAGAGGAAGGCGGTACGTATTTCGAAAACAGTTTGGCTTTAGCGCGTTGGCGTTATGCAGAAAATGTAGCCGATTTGCAGAAACCTGTTGATAAAGACCGCTGGGGCATGTCGCCTCAAACGGTAAATGCGTATTACAATCCGTCGTACAACGAAATTGTGTTTCCAGCGGCTATTTTGCAACCGCCGTTCTACGATTACAAAGCCGATGAAGCGGTGAACTACGGCGGAATTGGAGCAGTTATCGGTCACGAAATTTCGCACGGTTTCGACGATTCGGGTGCGCGATACAATGCCGAAGGTAATTTGGTTGATTGGTGGACACCCGAAGATTTAAAGCAATTTACAGCCTTGACTGGAGCATTGGCCGATCAGTACAGCAAGTTAGAGCCTATTCCAGGGACGTTTGTCGATGGAAAATTTACCTTAGGTGAAAATATCGGAGATTTAGGTGGTGTTAGCGCGGCCTACGACGGTTTGCAGTTGCATTTGCAGCAAGAAGGTCGCCCGGCAAACATCGATGGTTTTACGCCAGAACAGCGCTTTTTCATTTCTTGGGCAACGATTTGGCGTTCGAAAATGCGCGACGAAGCCATGAAAAATATGGTGAAAACCGATCCGCATTCCCCAGGTCAGTACCGCGCTTATGTGCCGCTTATGAACGTCGATTCGTTCTACAAAGCGTTTGATGTGAAACCCGGAGACGGCATGTATTTAGCTCCTGATCAGCGTGTTAAGATTTGGTAGGGCGCGCCGGCAAAACTAATTAGTGGAAAAAATTACGGTTTTGCCGTCCCGTTTTCCGCTGTAGTCCTCGCCCCAAGGAAACCTTGGGGCTGTGGGCTGCCGCTGCAACCGGTCGCGCAGAAAAACGTCTCTGAACCTGAGTTCGATTAAAAATCTTTTTCAGATCGCTTTAAATCAACAAATTATGAAATCAAACAGCAATGAAAAGCAACAGCTTCCACACTAAACAGATAAACGGCTGCCTACAGCGTTAGATTTTTTTGCGATACTACAGTATCCCAATAAAAATCCGCCTTGTATTCAACCATTTCTCTGTTTTCTGACCGCAATTTTTAAATCGAACTCATTTTCTGAACATATGGAAACCAACTACATTTCGTTTAAGTCTCGAAAAGGTTTTATACTTCCGCTCGTTACGGTATTTTTTGCAGCTTGTACCATCACCGCTTTTTTTGATGGAATCGGCTTTTTCAACGTGTTTTTAAGCGGCGGATTTTTCTTATTCATCTTGCTTTTGACTTTAAAACTCGAATACCGAATTACCAACGAACAGCTGCAAATCAAGTGTTTGTTTCTGTACAACCTCAAAATTCCAATCGAAAAGATACGAGAAGTACGCCCGAGTCGCGACCTCAGTAGTTCGCCGGCGCTCAGCTTGAATCGTTTGCGCATTCGCTACAATAAATTCGACGATATTTTGATTTCACCACAAAACCAAGATCAGTTTATCGCCGAGCTTCTTGCGCGAAATCCGAATATTTTCTACAATCCGAAAAGAGAGTAAACGCTAACGAAACGCTTCTGTCCCGATAGCAATCGGGACTATTCCGATAGCTATCGGAACTAACTTCCCAAAAACGAAACGTTAAGTGGTGAACGTCACGCAGTCTTTCCCGATAGCTATCGGGACTCAAATCTCAATACTGCAAAAATTCCGCTTTGCACCTTTGCGTAAATCTTCGCGACCTTTGCGGTTAACCCTTCAATAAGCTGCCTTTGACCCGCTCAGGCACCAGCTTTTATAGCGCACAGAAAACACCGAAGCTCACAGAT
>NZ_NOXX01000136.1 GCF_002251775.1 Flavobacterium aurantiibacter | reverse complement strand
TGGTTTAAGCACGCTATCGAGACTAGTTCAAGGACCGTCTTAGAAGACAAAAATAAAAAATTAGGATTTTATTTGTAATTCAACACAGAATCTTTTGGGCGTTATGAATTTCCACTAAAGTTTAGCCCAAAAGATACAGCGGAACACGTGACGGCTAGAACAAAATTGGGCGCAGCGACGAATTGTTTCGCCGGCGCGCCCAAATAAAATTTATAATTTACTTTGTTTACTTTTTGCTAAACTTTAGTGTTGATTCTTGGCCGTTGGCTAAAGTGAGTTGTGCCACATAATACCCTGCCGACCAGCCCGATACGGAAACCAACTGATTTTTTTGATAACTACCGTCGAAAAGCAGCTTTCCGTTTAAATCGAATACTTTCAGCTGTGCCGGAAAAGCTTGGTCATTGGCATCGATTTGTAGAAAATTGGAGGTCGGATTAGGAAGTACCTTAACATCGATAGTTTTATTTTCTTCGATGCTCAAAGCGCTGTCGATTACTCTAAAAATGGTTCCACCGCCTGCTACGTAAAGGTTTTTGTTAAGGTCTTCGCCAAAAGTAGTGTAGTAATTGTCGTTTCCGGTTGTTCGCCAAGTTAGTGTTCCGTTTGCATTGATGGTACCGATACGGCCTGAACAATAGTCGGTAAAAAAATACAAACCTACAAAACCCGGATACTGTGTACCGCGATACACGTAGCCGCCCGTAATTGAGCATTCGTTGGTGTTGTTTGTAGACGGATAAACAGCCTCGGGAAAGGTGAGTGCACTTTGCGCAACGCAGCCACTGGTGTTGTATGCGTTATTTCCTTCGTAGCACCGCCAGCCGTAATTGAGACCGGCAACTGAGTACAACTCTTTATTGATTTCTTCGATGTTTTGTTGCCCAACGTCGGCAATCCATAAGTTACCTGTTTCGTAATCAAAGCAAAATTTCCAAGGGTTTCGCAAACCCGTAGCGTAAATTTCGTCGCTACCAGCAACACCTACAAACGGATTGTCGGCCGGAATAGTGTAGGGAAGCGTGTCGACGTTTATGCGTAGCATTTTACCTAATAACGAGTTGATGTTTTGGGCGTAATTACTCGGATCGCCGCCGCTACCGCCATCGCCCATGCCAATGTACAGCATACCGTCGGGTCCGAATTTTAAGGTACCTCCGTTGTGATTGCTAAATGGTTGGTCGATAGTGAGAACGATCTCCGCAGAGTTTGATAATGCTTGGTTTGGGTTATTCGGATTTACAGAATACCGCGCAATAACGGTATCACCCATATCATTGGTGTAGTTTAGAAAAAAGTAGCCGTTAGTTGCATAATTGGGATGGAAAGCAATACCAAGTAAACCACGTTCTCCACCAGTTGAGATTAATGAAGATATATCAAGAAAGTTACCCGAAATAGCTGTTCCGTTGCTATTTAATACACGGATGATTCCGTTTTGTTGCACCACGAACAAACGGTCATCGCCGCAGTTGGCAATATCAACAATCGAGTTTAAGCCCGTTGCGAACTGCTGTACGCTCACGGTTTGTGCTTGAATTGTTGTTGCAAATACAAGTAAAAGAAGGTAGAGTTTTCGCATAGAATTGTTCTTTTTAGCCTATAAAGGTACAATTGAATGCCTCAATTCCAGAAAGTTTGATAGAATTTTAAGAAATTGCGCTTGCAAATCTTTAATTAGTCGAGCAGTAGTTGTCGGGCGATTTTTTGAGAAACGGATTTCTGCCTACCGTTTACGTCGAGCACCATAGATTCGTCGAAGGCTTCTTTTTCGAGAACTTGAATGCGACTTCCGAGTGTGAGTTGTTGTTTGTCGAGGTATTGAAGGAATGCCGCAGAGGAATCTTTAACACCTACTAAATGTCCGCCGTCGCCTTCGGGTAGATCTGCTAAGACGCGTTGTTTGGTAAGCGTCATTTTTCCGGTTCGATCGGGTATGGCATCGCCGTGTGGATCGACAATCGGATTTCCGAGAAAATCGTCGAGTTTATTGATGAGTTCTTCGGATTGGATGTGTTCGAGCTGTTCGGCAATTTCGTGTACTTCATCCCAAGCAAACGCTAATTTATCGACTAAGAAAACTTCCCATAAACGGTGTTTTCTTACAATCATTCGTGCAGCATGAACGCCGGTTTCGCTTAAAGTTACGCCCTGATATTTTTTGTAAGCCACAAGTCCTTTTTCCGACAGTTTTTTAATCATATCGGTTGCCGACGACGCTTTGGTTTGCATTTTGTCGGCGATTGCATTTGTGGAAATCACCTGTAAATCGGCACTGAGGTGATAGATGACTTTCAAATAGTTTTCTTCGGAGAGCGTCATACATTAAGCGTTTACAATAAACAACGGAATTTTTAAACGATGTCGGAGCTTGTCTATTGTGGTTCCGAAAAGTAAATCTTTAAAGCCCGCATGTCCGTGCGTTCCCATAACAAGTAAGTCGAATTCGTGCTTGGCTACAAGTTCCGATAGCGCTAGATGAGGTTTTCCGTAACCTAAAAGCACATCGACGGTAATGTCTTTCTGTGCGAGTAATTTTTTGTAGTCGTCGAGTAGTTTTTTGTCGGCAGCCGATTCGTGGTCGGCAGTTTCCGAGCCGTACATCAACGCACCCACGGTTTCAACAACGTGAATTAAGGTGAAATGGGCGTTAGTTCCGGCGATTTTTAAGGCGTGATTAATTGCAGCTTCATCGGATTTACTGAAATCGACAGCAATAGCCACTTTGTTTCGTGCGGCAATAGCAGCCGATTCAAAAGTTAAATCTTGTAAGTGGGGAAGGTGTTTGTTTGTGGTTCGCGGACTGCGATACACCAACGGACGAATGGCGATGTACAGCAGCAATAATAGAAATCCGGCTGCAAGCGGTACCACGGTAAGGTAGAGCCATGTCGGGTCGGTTGCACCTTGAATCCAAAGAGATATTTCTTCGAAAACTAGTTTTACGTTTAGCGAAACAATGATGATGGCGATAACCCAAGCGGCTATTCGCGTAGGTTTTGAAATCACAAATTCTTGCATTTTGGTGCGATCGCTCACGAAATGGATGAGCGGAATGATGGCGAATCCGAGCTGTAAACTCAAAACTACTTGGCTGAATATGAGCATTTTTCCCGTAACGTCTTCGCCAAAAACACTGATAACAATGAGCGCTGGAACGATGGCAATAAGTCTGGTGATGATTCTTCGCACCCAGGGCTGAATACGTAAGTTGAGATATCCTTCCATAATGATTTGCCCCGCGAGCGTTCCGGTTATTGTTGAACTTTGTCCGGCGGCAATTAAAGCAACGGCAAAAAGTATGGGAGCCCATTCGGTGCCTAGCAACGGTTCGAGAAAGCGATAAGCATCTTGAATTTCAGCTACTTCGAAATAACCATTTTTGTAGAAGGTGGTTGCTGCTAAGATTAGAATTGCCGCGTTTACAAAAAATGCGAGATTGAGGGCAATCGCTGAATCGATAAAATTGTATTTCAACGCACGTTTGATGCCTTCTGAACTGCGATCGAATTTTCGAGTTTGTACCAAAGACGAGTGAAGGTATAAATTATGAGGCATAACCGTTGCACCGATGATTCCGATGGCAATATACAAGGCAGTTTCGTTCGGAATTCCTGGAATCAATCCGCGAATTACTTGACTAACGTCGGGTGCAGCAAAAATCATCTCGAATAAAAACGACAAGCCAATGATTCCCACCAAAGCAATAATGAAAGCTTCCATTTTTCGGATTCCTTTATGAATCAGGAAAAGCAGCAAAAACGTGTCGAGAACGGTAATAATCACGCCTTCGAATAAAGGGATACCAAATAGCAAATTTAAGCCGATAGCCATCCCTAAAACTTCTGCTAAATCGCAGGCTGCAATAGCTACTTCGGCGAGAAAATACAAAACGTAGTTTACAGGTTTCGAATAAGTTTCGCGAGAAGCTTGGGCCAAATCGCGTCGGGTTACAATGCCCAAACGAGCGCTTAAACTTTGTAACAGCAAGGCCATGATGTTGCTCATCAGTAAAACCCAGAGCAGCGAGTACCCAAATTGGCTGCCCCCAGCAATGTCGGTGGCCCAATTACCCGGATCCATATAGCCAACACTAATCAGATACGCCGGACCGAAAAAAGCTAAAATACGCCGGTAAAAATTTCCGGTGGTTCGGGTTTGAACCGACTCGTGAACTTCCTCTAAAGATTTCGACATAAACTTCACTATTCTAAACAAATATATAAATAATTTGACAAATGGAAATCTATTTTTAGATTTGTCTAAAAATATTTTTATGAAGAATAAAATCGCGTTGCTGTTTTTGTTGGTAACCGCAGCTGTTTTTGGACAACAGTACCGTGGCGTGGTTTATTTGGATTCGGTTTTGCAAGGTGGAGTTGAAATTTATGCAGATACGGTATTCGTTGGGAAGACCGATGCAACGGGGAATTTTGATTTCAGCTCTTCAGCAACGGCATTTCAATTTACGTACAAGTCTTTGCGAGAAACGATTTTTTTGGATCCGACCATTTTCAATGAAGTGCAACTAACTTCGGCACAAGCGGAGAATTTGAATGAAGTTGTGGTTACCGGAACTTTGTCGCCTGTGAGCAGAATGAAGAGTCCGGTTCCGGTTGAAGTTTACCGCGGTGCTTTTTTGAAACAAACACCGAACGCCAATTTGTTTGAAGGTTTGCAACAAGTAAACGGCATTCGGCCGCAAGTTAACTGCGCTGTTTGTAATACTGGAGACATTAGAATAAACGGATTACCCGGTCCGTACACACAAATTCTCATCGATGGAATGCCGATTGTGAGTGCGCTGGGAACGGTTTATGGATTGATGGGTATTCCCGCCGCAATGATTGATCGTATTGAAGTAGTTCGCGGTCCGGCAGCAGCCTTATACGGAAGTGAATCGATGGGAGGTTTAATTAACGTGATTACGAAAGATCCGCAAAATTCGCCGCGGTTTAGTTTTGATAATTTCTCGACAACTTACGGCGAACACAATTTAGATTTAGGATATCGGATTAGGGCTGGAAAAAAAGGTTCTGTATTATTTGGCGCTAACGCATTTTACTACAATGAGCCCGTGGATAAGAACAACGACAATTTTACCGACTTGAGTTTACAGCAGCGTATTAGCGTATTTTCTAAAGCACAGTTTTCTTTTTCCGATCGCAGTAAATTAGATGTTGCAGGCAGGTATTTGTATGAAGATCGTTGGGGTGGCGATATGCGTTGGAATGAGTCGTTTCGTGGCGGCGATGTGATTTATGGAGAGTCGATTTACACGTCGCGTCTTGAACTTTTTGGAGGGTATAAATCAGATTTTCTAAACGGCAGCGACCTCCGATTTTCGTACACCTCTCATCATCAGAATTCGGTTTATGGTTCGGTTTTTTACCTCGCCGATCAGCAAATTGCGTTTACACAACTTACCAAAGAATTTGTTGTAAAAAAGCATTCCTTGCTATTTGGAGCTGCCTGTCGTTACCAGCGATACAACGACAACACTACAGTTACCCCAACTGCCGACATAATGCACATTCCGTCGGTTTTTGTGCAAGATTTAATTCAGTTCGACGATAAGAATTCGCTTTTGCTTGGCGCGAGAACCGATTACAACAGCGCTCATGGTTTGATCTTCACACCGCGAGTTGCGTACAAATTTGAATTGCCTGCCAATCAGATTGTGCGTTTGAATGCAGGAAAAGGTTTTCGTGTAGTCAATTTGTTTTCAGAAGATCACGCAGCATTAACGGGTGCTCGGGAAGTACTTATTTTGGAAGATTTAAAACCAGAATCGTCGTGGAATGCAACGCTCAATTACAGCAAGAAATTTTACCTCAGTTCCGGACATTTGCTTTCCGCAGAAGCCAACACTTGGTACACCTATTTCACTAACGCGATCATTGCCGATTACGACACCAATCCCAATCAGGTTATTTACAAGAATTTAAACGGCTTTTCGCGAACAGCTGGAATTAATCTAACTTTCGATGCGATATTTCCGAATAAAACACGGGTGAATCTTGGAGCTACTTTTATGGATGTCAAGAATCGGCAAGACGGTGTCACTCGAACGCCTGTGCTTACCGAATCGTGGTCGGGCGTAGCAACGGTTAGTTTTCCGGTAACATCAAAACTAAACCTAGACTACACAGCAACGCTTGTTGGCCCGATGCGTTTGCCGTTACTTGGCCCACTCGATCCGCGGCCCGAATATTCGCGGGTTTACTCGCTGCAGAACATTCAATTGGCATTTACCTTCGCGAAGCACTTTACCGTGATTGGCGGCGTAAAAAACATGTTCGATTTCCGACCGGATAAACACACGCCTTTTTTAATTGCTCGTGCCAACGATCCGTTTGATACGAACGTACAAACCGATCCGCAAGGAAATATTTTGCCAACACCCGATAATCCGTACGCGCTTTCTTTCGATCCTTCTTACATTTATGCACAAAATCAAGGCCGTCGGTTTTTTGTCGGTATGCGCTATATTCTCGATTGATGGAAACAGTTAGTTATTACGATTATATCTTTATCGGCGGCGGTTTATCGACCTTGCTCACCGTCGACGAAATGCTCAAGTCTAAACGGTTTGACCAGCAACGAATCTTAATACTGGAAGCCGTTTCTAAAAATACAAACGATCGTACTTGGAGTTTTTGGGAAAGTGGAAAAGGCAAGTTTGACAAAATTGCGGCTCAGTATTGGGATCATGCCATTTTCGCTGCCGCAGATTTTAAAACTACCGTAGCGCTGCATCCGTATAAATACAAAACGGTTGAGTCGGCAGCTTTTTACACTTCGCTCAAGCAGAAGTTCGAGAAATCGGGAATAGTAACTTATAAACTAGAACGATACGAAAACCATAACGAGTCGGCAAATGGGGTAGTTGTGCGAACCGAAACCTCAGTTTACAATTGTAAGAAGTTGTTTGTTTCGGTTTTTCACAATCAGGAAACAGCGCACCAAACCAAATACCCGATGCTCTGGCAGCATTTTATTGGCTGGAAGATTAGAACGAAAGAGCCGTTAATCGATCCGAACGCGCTCACGTTTATGGATTTCGATTTACCGCAAGACGGAAACACACGTTTTATGTACGTCTTGCCTTTTTCGAACACCAAAGCACTTTTTGAATTTACGTACTTCTCTCCGGAAATTGTTGCCGATCATGTTTACACCGATGCGATAAAAGCATATTTGAATCAGCGACGTATTTTTGATTACGAGGTTTACGAAACGGAGCAAGGAGCCATTCCGATGAGCAGTTATCCGTTTTGGAATAAAAATTCAAAACACGTGGCCTACATTGGATCGGCGGGTGGTTGGACCAAAGCGAGTACGGGTTTTACTTTTAGCTCGTCCCGAAAGAAGGCGAAATCGCTTGTAAAAAACTTACACAGTAGCTTCGATTTGCGAAAGCTCCGCTATTTTAACCGATTTTGGTTTTATGATTTGCTTTTTGTGGATGTTCTTTACCGCAATAACGAATTGGGAAGCGAAGTTTTTGCATCGCTTTTTAAAAAGTTACCTGCGTCTTTGATTTTGAAGTTTTTGGACGAAGAAACGCGGTTTACAGAAGAGTTGCGCATTTTTTGGGCATGCCCGAAGCGGCCCTTTATAACTGCTTTGTTGCGCCGATTGGTCGGACTATCGCCAAGACCGCTGTAACCATAAGAAAAGTTTATGATTGTAGAGTTTTTAATCCGCTTGTTAAGCGGTAAATTTGCAGTCTAAAAACAAGTACTATGTATCCTGAAGAAATGGTTTTACCTATGCGAAAAGAGCTAGCCGATGCTGGTTTTCGCGAATTATATACTGCAGATGAAGTAAATAATGCTCTTGCTGCACCCGGAACTACTTTGGTGGTAGTTAATTCGGTTTGTGGTTGCGCAGCTCGCAATGCACGTCCGGGCGCGAAGCACAGCCTTGGTGCGGCTAAAAAGCCTGACCAGTTGGTTACTGTCTTCGCTGGTGTTGATCGCGAGGCAGTAGATGCAGCACGCCAACACATGTTTCCGTTCCCACCATCGTCGCCGAGTATTGCTTTGTTTAAAGATGGTGAGTTGGTTCACATGTTAGAACGTCATCATATCGAAGGCAGACCAGCAGAGATGATTGCCGAGAACTTGCAAGACGCGTACACGCAATTTTGCTAAGAGAAAATTTGATTTAGAAAACCCCAATGAGCTGATTTTGGCTTATTGGGGTTTTTTGTTTTGGATTATTCGATGTTTAAAAGTACACGTCTTTTCATGCACATACGCCGGTAACGATGTTCCGCGTTAAGGATGGCAACGAAAATCCTGTTTTGCGCTGCCGCTTACGGCGCAAAACAGATTGTAGTGTACAGCCTGACGGCGGCCGTACGGATATTGCGTTTGCGAAGCGTTACGAATTTAGCCGGCGGAACGCCCAAAAAAACTACATATTATACAACCAACTCGCCGGATTGGCGTACGTGGCGTTTTGCGAGATCATGAACTTTAGCGTGGTTTTGCCCGTATCGCCGTTGGTGCGAATTTTCCCGATGCTTTGCTTGGTACTTACTTTGTCGCCTTTACTGACACTAACGCTGCTGAGGTTTTGATAAACTGTAAAGAAATCTCCGTGTTGTATCATTACGGCTTTGTTCACGGGCGAAATTACAATCACGCTATACACCGTTCCGCCGAAGACAGCTCGTGCATTTGCGCCAGAATCGGTTGTAATCTCGACGCCACTACAGTGCACGGTTAACCCTTTGTAGATTGGGTGTGGCTGATCACCGTAGCGCAAAGTTACCGTTCCGCGCTCTACAGGCCAAGGAAGTTTCCCTTTGTTGGCTTTAAAGTTATCGGATACGAGTTTTGCTTCGGGCGTAAGTACAATTTTTGTAGCCGTTTCTGTTTTGCGTGTCTCGGCTGCGGTAACTTTTGTTGGGTTCGCTTTTTTGTTTGCGGCAGCCGCTTTTTTGTTTGCTTCAGCAATTGCGGCTTTGATTAAATTGTCGATTTTACGATCAATTGCGCGCGATTCCTGCTGCTTTTTCTTGATTTCGGCAATAATTTTCTTTTTGTCTTTTTTAATGGAATTCACCAAACGCTCTTGTTCGAGGCGTTCTTTTTCCAAATTTTCGCGTTCTTTTTGCTGTTCTGCGAGAAGTTCTTGTTTTTGTTTTTTCTGATCGTCGAGAACGGTATTGAACTGCTGCAGTTTTGCTGTTTTTTCTTTTATTTCTTCAGCCTGCATTTTTCGGTACGAGGCGTACTGTTTCATGTACTGCGCACGTTTGTAGGCTTGTAGAAAATTTTCGGACGAAAGTAAAAACATGGCGCGACTCTGTTCGGACCTACTTTTATACGACTTCCGAATCATTTCGGCGTAATCGGCTTTTAAGTCGTCGAGATCGCGGTTGAGTTTATTGATTGCCAACTGATTGAGGTACATATCGTTCTTTAAAATCTTGGCTTGCTTTTCGGTGGTATTTATGAGTTTTTCGCGCAGTTTTATTTTTTCGGTTTGTTGTGCTATAAGGGTAGCAACCGACTTTTGCTTTTTGTTTTGCGAATTCAACAACTCTTCTTGTTCTTGAATTTCGCGTTGCAATTGTTCTTTACGACGTTGCAGCTCTTCCTGTGTAGGCTGTGCGAATGCCTGAAAAGAGAGCAGTAGTAAAAGAAAGGTACACCACTTAAGTCTCATAAGATACTTTGTTATTCGAGTATAATACGTTCGTAACCGCTTGGCACTTCATAAGGAAATGACACGTTTTCGTTGATTTTAACGTCTTTATAGTCGATTTCAATTTTAGAAAATTTGTCGGCTTCTTTAGCCAAAATTTTTAGCGATAGCGGAAAAGGTATGTTGTTGTAATTTCCGTAACCGTTGTAATCAACTGTTACGCTTTGGTTTTTTTCGATCCTCAAGATTTGTGTTTTCTTCAAAAAGAAGTTTCCTGCTTCAAACGCGTAGGCACTGGCTTGTGGTTTTGTTGCAACGGTACGGAGTTCGTAATTCGAGCCTGATAAAACTGCTATAAAATCGCTTGCCTTTAAGTCATCAAGTGGTTTTCCGAGTAATAAATTTTGAACTTTCTCGTAGTTGAGCGGTGTACCAGCCAAACGACTCAAAGTGGTGTAATCGCCATCAAAATATTTATCGCCAGTTTTTTGATAATACTGGACGCGGTCGGGGGTGATGAGTGCTTTTGCCATGGTTATTCCAAGCACTTTTATACTAACAAGAATTTTCTCGTCTTTTTTGATTCGGATGTCGGCGCCTGCATTTATGCCTGTATCCTCCGATTCGTACCCAACACCCGCGCGAATAACGGCCGTTTTAAAGTCGATTTTATTGGCCTGAATGCCTTTTATTATCGTTTCCACATCGAGTGCATCGGTTGCCTTTGTTTCGGCAATTTTAGCTGTCGATTTGCAGGAAACGATCGTTAAAACGAGTAACAAGCAGGCAATTTTCTTCATTTTATTTCAGTTTTTCCGCTTTTTTGAGGTATTTATCTTTGTTTTTTAGATCGCCTAACGATTGATAAACGTCTGCCAGCAATTTGTAAAAAGCTGCTTCAAAGGTAGGGTTATCCAATACAAAATCTACGCCGCTTTCTAATTCCGAAACCGCTTCTTTTAATTTTCCGGTTTTGAATAGCGCAAGACCTTTGTAATAAAAGGGTTCGGGTTGGTTCGGAAATAAATCTGCGTAATCTTGTGCTTGTTTTAGTAATGCGTCGTATTGTTGATTCTGCGAAAGTGATTGGAAAAGGAGTCGCGCCGCTTCAAAATCGTCGGGCTTTATAGAAACACCCTTCTGAAGATACTTTGAAGCTTTGGCATAATCTTTTTTATTGAAGAAGTACTTTCCGACTTCAGTTGCCACTACTATGTTTTTGTCTTCGGGCATCAAGGCAATTGCTTCTTCAAAAACCTGTTCAAATTGTTGGTTTTTAGTAATGAAAATGAGAAACTCATTAATCATCCGATGCTTGATTTTTGCATCTACACGCGAGCTTTTTAGTGCTTGTTTTAAAGCGTCACCTGCTTTTGTGCCGTCGTTGTTGGTGATGTGTAGTTTGAATAAGCTCACCTGTGCCCAATCGGAAGTTGGAATTTCTTTTTCTAGCATCTTGGCAACTTCCAGCGCTTTTTCTTCTTGATTGCTGTTGCTGTAAATGGTTATCAGCTCTACATAATTCGATTCTTCTTTCGGATTTCTCTTGATCTTACTCAACAAATCGTCTTTTTCAGCGCCTTGATATTTGGCATCCGATAGTATCTGAGCTTTGTACAAGCGTCGTTTATCCGACTCGCCAACCGTTTCGTTAAGCTGATTAATAAGAGCTAAAGCTTTGTCGTATTGAAAAGTGTTCATATATAACGACACCAAATCTTCTTGGTACGATGCTTCGAACGGAACCAGCTGCTGCACCAAAACAATGGCTTGTTGCCAATCTTGTTTGGCATAGCACACTTCGTACATACCATCGAGGTACCATCTGTTTTTTGGATCTATGTCGTGGGCTTTTTGAAAACTGCTATACGCATTGTCGTATTTTTTTAACTTCAGATAGCTTTTCCCCAATTCGTTGTAAACGGCCGGATTTTCCTTCTGGATTTCAGCACATTTTTCAAGAGCCGTAATGGCCTTGTCGTAATTTTCGATACTTTTTTGTTTGAGTGCTTCGAAATACGAATTCTGAAAATCGTCGGTAGTAGCGGCAATCTGTTCGGGTTCAACCTGAGCAAACGCAGAGCTTGCGACCAACAAACCGCAAACGAGATGAAACGCTATGTTACGAAGTTTATGCATTATTCTAAAACGCTGTAATCGCCAATGCTGATTTTAGTGAAATTGCCGTCGAATTTCGCATGATTACCAATCATCGCTTCATCCAAATTGGCATTCGAAATGGTAGATTGCGTTTGAATCAGACTATTCTTAACGTTTGAATTGCTAATCTTAGTGTGCGCGCCAACGGACACGTTTGGTCCGACGGTACTGTTTTCAATGACAACATGATCGCCAATAAAACAGGGCGGAATGATGGTGGCGTTTGTTAACACAGCCGAACTACTTACCAAATCTTTTCCTTCGTCGTGTAAAAACTGCAACATACGGCTGTTGGTTTCTACCGTTACGGCTTTGTTTCCGCAATCCATCCATTCGTCGACCGTTCCAGGCACAAAACGCATGCCTTTTTGCTTCATGTTTTCCAAAGCATCTGTGAGCTGATATTCGCCGCCTTTAACCACATTATTGTCGAGTAAAAACTGCAATTCTTCACGCAGCGTTTCGCCCGATTTAAAATAGTAAATTCCGATAATCGCTAGATCCGAAACAAAGTCTTTTGGCTTTTCAACAAAATCGATAATTTCATTTTTCTCATTGAGTTGCACCACACCAAAAGCCGACGGATCGTCGACCTTCTTTACCCAAATAACGCTGTCGGCCGTTTGGTCGAGCGTAAAATCAGCGCGAAACAATGTATCTGCGTAAGCAACTACAAGTGGTCCCGACATCGATTCCTTCGCACATAAAATAGCGTGCGCAGTTCCCAAGGCTTCGTTTTGGTAATAAATGCTTCCGCTAGCACCTAATTTTTCGGCAATAGCCACAAGCTCCGTTTCCACAGCTTTACCAAAGTCTTTATGAATAATGAAGGCAATTTCGCTGATAGGTTGGTTAATCACTGCGGCTATGTCCTCTACCAAACGGTGCACTATGGGCTTACCTGCAATGGGGATAAGAGGTTTCGGTACAGTTAATGTATGCGGACGTAGTCGAGATCCGCGTCCAGCCATCGGAACAATGATTTTCATATTTTGATTTTAATTTTTTCCAGTACTTCCAAATCCACCCGCACCACGTGCGGTTGCTGTTAGTTCATTTACTTCTTCAAAAACAGCTTGTTCGTATCGGGCAAAAACCAATTGTGCAATGCGATCGCCTGGCGAAATTACCGCTGTTTCTGCTCCTAAATTTATTAAAATTACGCCAACTTCACCGCGATAATCGGCGTCGATGGTTCCCGGTGCATTTAAAACGGTTATTCCTTGCTTGAGCGCCAAACCACTACGCGGACGCACCTGCGCCTCGGTTCCGGCAGGCAACTCTAAAAACAAGCCCGTTTTTACTAAGGTGCGTTGTAAAGGTTGCAAAGTAATGGGCTCGGAAATAGCGGCACGAAGGTCGATTCCAGCAGCTAAATCGCTCTCATAAGCAGGTAATGGGAAAGCAGATGTATTGATGATTTTTACAGCAAGCATACAAGCATTTTTGATGCCGCAAGATAATTAATTTAATTACCAAGCAAATGTATTGCTTTGTTTAGATTATACTTTGAAGCACACGGTTACTAATAATAGGAAATGACATAGTTTCACAAGTGTATGGTATCACATTTTCATTATCTACATAAAATTATCTTTTAAACACCTGTTATTTATTTCTGAATTTTTATTTTCTGAAGATAGCCGATAATAACTTTGTTTATAATTTAAAAATTTTATAAAATGAAACTAAGTACACGACAAAAATTGTATTAAATTAATTTCCAGCTT
>NZ_NOXX01000143.1 GCF_002251775.1 Flavobacterium aurantiibacter | reverse complement strand
TAAATAACATCAAAAATCAATTAATTTAATTTCACCCAACGGGTGTGTATATTATTTATTTTAAGAAGTTTACGTAGTTGTAATATTGCCATATTACAAATAAAATTAAAACAGTTCTTTAACCGATATTTCAAACAACCTACCCCCAACATCTACTTCCCGAGCACTTTCCCCGCGTTAGGTGGCGGCGCGAAAATGGCCAACAAACCGCTGCGTGTGATGCGCTTAGCGAAACGGCGACTAACAGAAGCCCGTTTTGATAGACGCAGAACCGCAAACGGTTGGCGGCCATTGCAGCAAGCAACCGACGGCCTTGCTTTAGAACGCTCGTTTACTCAGTAACAAAACTCAAGGCCGGAACGCCCAAAAAAATCGGTAACTTTCAAATCCAAAAACTATCTTTACAAACAAATTTTTTTGCATGAATGCTCTACAATCAATCATCGAAGAGGCTTGGGAAAACCGCGCGCTACTCACCGAAGATCGCGTAACCTCGGCCATTCGAAACGTTATTGAACAACTCGACAACGGCTCACTTCGCGTGGCACAACCTACCGAAAACGGCTGGCAGGTAAACGAATGGGTAAAAAAAGCGGTGGTGCTGTACTTCCCGATTCAAAAAATGGAAACGCTCGAATCCGGAATTTTCGAGTATCACGATAAAATGCCGCTAAAACGCAATTATGCCGAAAAAGGCATTCGCGTGGTGCCTAATGCGGTGGCCCGACACGGCGCGTACATCTCGAAAGGCGTTATTTTAATGCCGTCGTACGTAAATATTGGCGCGTACGTCGACGAAGGTACTATGGTCGACACGTGGGCAACCGTAGGAAGCTGTGCGCAAATTGGCAAAAACGTACACTTATCGGGCGGTGTAGGTATAGGCGGTGTTCTCGAACCGTTGCAAGCAGCTCCGGTAATAATCGAAGACGGCGCGTTTATTGGTTCGCGCTGCATTGTTGTCGAAGGTGTTCGCGTTGAAAAAGAGGCGGTTTTGGGAGCTAATGTATGCTTAACGGCATCGACAAAAATTATAGATGTTACGGGTGAAAATCCGATTGTATACAATGGCGTGGTTCCGGCGCAATCGGTAGTCATTCCCGGCAGTTACACCAAACAATTCGCCGCCGGCAGCTACCAAGTTCCGTGCGCGCTCATCATTGGAAAACGCAAACCATCGACCGATTTAAAAACAAGTTTAAACGACGCCTTGCGCGAATATGAAGTAGCTGTTTAGTAGCTAATCCTGCTTTCACTGCAAGTACGCTTTTACCGCGCTCCTTTTTTACGCCTATAGTCTAGCTTCCGCTGGCCGCTGCCTAAAAGCTCAAAAAGCAAACGCGGTAAAATGCGCGCTTTCCATTCAATCAGGGCTAGGGCAATCGTTACCGAAAATACGTATGAAAAAAATCTTGGTGATTCAACAAAAGATGATCGGCGATGTGCTGGCCAGTAGCATCTTGTGCAATAACTTGAGACAAATTTATCCCAAGGCGCAAATACACTACTTGATTTATCCGTTCACAAAACCCGTTGTTGAAAACAATCCGAATATCGATTCCTGTGTTTTGTACGAAGACAGTTACAAAAAGAGCAGTTTAAAACGCCTACAGTTTTTATATCGGATTCGAAAAGAGCGCTACAACATGGTGATCGATGCGTACAACAAACCCGAAAGCTTTTTGGTAACCATGGCTTCGGGTGCCGACGTGAAAATAGGTTTCTTCAAAAAATACTCGCAAAAGCTGTATCATTTTAATATCGCGCCGATCGACAAACCGCTAACCAACGCAGGGACAGCACTCGAAAATCGGATTAACTTATTGAGCTGCGTTGCGCCAAATTTTAAATTTGACTTGCGTCCGAAAATTTGGTTAACAACTTCCGAAAAGGAAGAAGCACAAAATACGTTGCAGAAACATGGAATTCTGGAATCGGATCCGTTTCTCGTAATTGGCATCTTAGGAAGCGATGAAAGTAAGTCGTATCCGGCGCCGTACATGGCACAAGTACTCGATTTTATAGCGGCAAACACGTCGAGTAAATTAGTTTTAAACTACATGCCGAAACAAGCCAATGAAGTGCAAACGATTTGTGCGCTGTGCGCTCCAGAAACGCGAAGTCGAATAATATCGGAACTAGTTCCAACAAATATCCGTGCGTTTTTAGCACTCACCCATTTTTCACAAGCCTTGATCGGAAATGAAGGCGGCGCTGTAAATATGGCCAAAGCTTTAGGCATTAAAACCTTTACGATTTTCTCGACATGGATTATCAAGGAAGCGTGGAATTCGTTTGAAGACGGCAGCAATCATGTCTCTGTGCATTTGCAAGATTACAAGCCAGAACTTTACGGCGACAAGACCGCAAAACAAATGAAAAAGAATGCCTTGCCGCTCTACCAAGCATTTACGCCCGATTTAATACTTCCTGAATTAGAAGCGTTTTTAAATCGCTTAAAAAACTAAATCAAAAATCATTTCAGGATTTCATCGCGCGTGGCAGAATCGATTCCAAACTCGGTGCGCTGCAGCTTTTGTTTTTCAGTTTCGAGTCGGATGGCGTCATTAACTTTCCATACTTCATCGGAAACATAACCTCGAGCATGATCGAGATGAATACAAATAGCACTGTATCTGATTTGTTTTCCCACAACACCTGCAAAGGTAAGTCGCTCGCCTAATTCACGATCTTCGCCGCCGTATTTCATCCGTTCGTCAAATCCGTTAGCGCGGAGTAAATCGGCTTTCCAACCTGAAGCATTGTGTCCGTTCCACGTTGGTTTTGTTGGCGTTACTGCATTTAAAATCGGGCGCAAGAATCGCGGAGCACCAATTTTCATGTTTACGGGTTTGCGATGTCCGTTTTCGATCAGCCATTTTTTGCTGAAAGCACGTTGTGAAATGATGTCGTCGGGGCTTATTTTGTGCGATAATTCCATCGACAACTTATGGTAGCCGCCGGAGAGAAACGTTTTGGGTTTTCGATTGTCGA
This sequence comes from Flavobacterium aurantiibacter, assembly GCF_002251775.1. GTDB lineage: Bacteria > Bacteroidota > Bacteroidia > Flavobacteriales > Flavobacteriaceae > Flavobacterium > Flavobacterium aurantiibacter. The sequence goes on along the minus strand of NZ_NOXX01000143.1, from coordinate 10,373 downwards.
GATGTACTTGAATAAAATCGGCTCTTGGAATACAATCGCCATCAGTAAAAATCAAATAATCTGCTTTTGCGTTAAGAATTGCCGCATTTAAAATTTTAGTTTTTCGAAATCCGTCGTCCGAATGCCATACATGAACGAGCTTTAAATTGGTTTCTTGTCGGAATTTTTGAATCAGACGGGCGGTTTCGTCTCGTGAGCCATCATCTGCGATAACGATTTCGAAATCGGTATACGTCTGACAACTAAAGCCATACAGAACTTTTTCTAGCCATTCTACAGCATTATAGGTACTCAAAATGACGGAAACAGTCATGTATGTTATTTTTTTACTTTTATTTACAGCAAAAGTACTTACTAATTTATATTTGTAAAATAATTTGTTTGCATGTTACATCCTCATAAAGGGAAACTTTCGGTATTAATAATTACTCTAAATGAGGAGCGCAATATGAAAGAGCTGTTAACCGAATTAGCGTTTGCTGATGAGGTTATAGTAGTTGATTCATACAGTACCGACCGTACCAAAGAAATTTGCATGTCTTTTCCCTATGTGAAGTTTCTTGAAAATAAATTTGAAAATTACACCTCGCAAAGAAACTTCGCTATGGATCAAGCGCAAAACGACTGGATACTATTCATCGATGCAGACGAGCGATTAACGCCCGAATTGAAAAAAGAGGTCCTAGAGACTATAGTGAGTGAGCATCCGAAGAGCGCTTATCTTCTCTATCGCACTTTTATGTTTAAAAATTCGAAATTGCGCTTTAGTGGTTGGCAAACCGACAAGATTTTTCGATTGTTTCATCGCGGTAAAGCAAGGTACAAAAACGAGCGATTGGTTCACGAGAAACCAGATGTAATTGGGGAAATCGGTAAGTTAAAATCGAAGTTAATACATTACAGCTATTCCGATTATCAATCATATAAAGCTAAAATGGTTGCGTACGGACGCTTAAAAGCAATAGAAGCTAAAAATCGGGGTATTGTTCCTAATTTTTTCCATTTCGTAATCAAACCCTTATATAAATTCGTTTACCAATACTTGATCCGTTTAGGCATACTCGACGGTGGAAGAGGAATTGTTATTTGCTACCTAAATGCGTATAGCGTTTATGTTAGATATCAGTTTTTAAAAGAAATGACCGCGAAAAACTAAGCTTTTGAAAAAAAAGAACTTTAAAATTATTGGTATATGTGTTCTCGTACTGGCGCTTGCTATTGCTGGAAAGTATATCTATCAAGTAAACATTAAACACAATTTTGAAGTTATATCAGAAGGTAAATTTTACAAAAGTGGTGTTATTCCTCCCGAGGAACTACCAGAAGTGCTTCAAGAGTACAACATAAAAACGGTTATAGATTTGCGATTTCCAGAATCGACCGACGAGCTTAACAATCCTGAGGTGGCTGCACAACTGAAATCGGAACAGGAGGCGGTAGCGAAAGTTAAACACGTAACCTACGTGAACAACGGGTCGGAGCAAGTTCCGAGCAAAAAAAATCTAGATACTTTTTTTGCAATTCTTGATGATGCAAAAAATTATCCCATCCTAATCCATTGCTATCACGGCGTGGGAAGAGCTGAGCTATACTCGGCATTATATCGAATCGAATACGAAAATTGGACACCAAACGACGCACGACTCGCAACGCGCGATTTTGTGAAATGGAGTTCTTTCGATCTCGGAACACCCAAAGGCGATTTCCTTCAGAACTACATACCGCGAAAAAAGAAAAATTAAATGTGATAAGGCGTCAAATCCTATTTTGACTTACCCACCAAGCTTTTTAGCGTCGTTTTAAACTTTCGCTTACGCCGAAAGCCTCGCTGAAAATCTTCTGTATACTTCCACAATATTCGAAACAATTCTTCCGGATCACGGTTTGAGATTAAGGCGTATTCTTCGGCCATCACACGAACCATTTCCCGTTGAGGCGTGAGTCGCGATAAATTCTTCATGCGCGCTTTAATCGACATTTGCTTTGGGAAACTCATTCGGTTCAGATCCACCAAATAAAAATGATAATTTCCTGAATCATCCACGGTGATCAACGTATTTCCGGGAGTATGATCTTTGAATTCGATACCTGCCTCATGAATTTTGTAACAAAAGTGAACGAATTCTCGAAGGATCCTCTCGCGATTGGGCAAATTTTCGTTTTGAACTAGATTGCTATACAAATACTGGTATTTGAGATGTTCGCTTACATAATAGCTTTTGCCAAACAGAAACGCAGACAGTTCTTCGTAATAGGCAATAGGTTGCGGAGTTCCTATGCCGCGTTCGAGTAAATAAACTGCGTATTCAAAAGATCTTCGCGCTTTGGATTTTCTAAAAAACCGATAAATAAATCGATTAAATAAATGCGGCTTCTTGAATGATTTTATATTGAGAACCGACTGCTCCCAATCGAACAATTTTATTTGATTGCGCTTTCGATCGTCAAAATTTCTTCCTAAAGTCGAGAAATTCTGAATCAGAGAAAAACATTGCTGTTCATCTATAAAGGTCTGCTTGTCATTGAAACGAAACATTACTATTTAGCTTTTACCACGGTTGCGTATTGCAGGTTTCGAATATCCCACTGAGTAAACAAAACAACTACGTTGAACAAGATCGGTTTAATCGACTTTGTTTTATTGATGGCTTCGTGGGTAATTATTTGATAACCTAAATCTTCATACATTCTCCTAATGCTCTTCCCAGTAAAAAAGCGCAAATGGGTTTTATCCATAGTGCCAAACTCTTCGTATTGCCAATCTTTCTTAAACACTATTCTAGAAAAAGTTTTAAAATAGCGCACATTCGGAATTGAGCTAATAATGACACCGTTTGCTGACAACTTTACTTTTAAGTCTTGAAGAACGGAATAAGGATCTACCAGATGCTCTAAAACATCATTCAGATAAACAACATCAAAGTAATTATCCGGTAAATCTTTTATATAATTTTCGCACGGACCCGAAAATACGCGATCTAAGTGCTGCTTCGCCATTTTGGCTTCTTCATCAACATATTCAATGCCCCAAACTTCAGCCTTGTTACGTTCCTTAATTATTTTTGCTAAAGCACCACCACCACACCCGATATCTATTACTTTCTTAGCAGTTGCAGGTAGGTATTTAAGCATTTCTACTCTAGCATTCTCATAGTATCCTAGAGGCTTATCTTGGTAGTATTTCATTAGCTAAACAGTAACTTTTCTAAAATTTATGTTAAATCAAAGCTGCCAAATATAGTAAACAAATGGGCAACTTTCATTGGATCGTAATTTTTGAGGTTTTAATATCCTTCGCAAACTAAAACGAATCTAAAAATGATTGCTTAGAATAACACCACATTTATTTTTTCATATTTGAATATTTGAATTAGCTTGCAACATCGTTATGAATAACATCGAAATGAAAGGACTCCCAACTTCAACCTTGGTAACGCCAACGTATAACTGGCCGCAAGCACTCGAACTTTTACTACTGAGCATTACAAAGCAAACCGTTTTGCCCGACGAAGTTATTGTAGCTGATGATGGTTCTACAGAAGAAACAACGAAGTTGATTGAGGAGTTCCAAAAAAACTTTCCTGTTCCGTTACATCATGTCCGACACGAGGATATCGGCAACAGAAAACCCATGATCATGAATAAAGCCATCGCGAAAGCAAAAGGCGACTATATTATCGAAATCGATGGCGATATTATCATGCACAAGAATTTTGTCGAAGACCACTTAAAATTCGCCAAAAAGGGCCACTACCTCTTCGGTTCACGCTCCAGCATTCAAAAAAGTATCTTAAACGATATTTTCAAAAATAAAACCACATCGTTTCATTTCTTTTCAAAAGGCATCACAAAAAGGGCGCGAACAATTCATTTTCCGTTTTACATGAATTTCATGAAATCGGTAGAAAAACGCTCGTCAAAGCTGCGCGGCTGCAACATGTCGTTTTGGAAATCCGATTTTATAAAAGTCAATGGCTTTAATGAAAGTCTTGTAGGATGGGGCATCGACGATTCTGAACTAATTCAACGATTTCACAACATTGGTATCCACGGCAGACGATTAAAATTTTGCGGACTGGTTTTTCATATTTATCACAAAGAACAACCTAAAAACCACATTCACATTAATCAAGAAATTGAAGATCGAACCGTACGAGAAAAAATTACTTTTATCGACAAAGGAGTAAACCAATATCTGTAATTTTGAAAGACGTAGCAGTAATTTTAATCAATTATAATTCAAGCAATCACAGCATTAATTGCTTGAAATCCATTTACGAAAAAACCTCCGATGCGATTTCCTTCGAAGTTATAATCACCGATAACAATTCGGAAATTACCGATTTTCAAAATTTAGAAAAACAGCTGCGCTTACACAACTTTCCCAACCTCACCCTAATACGCAACACAACAAATACAGGATTTGGTGGAGGAAATATGACTGGCTTCGAGAAAAGTAATGCCAAATACATCTGCTTTTTAAATAACGACACTATACTGCTAAACGACTGCCTGTCTATTTTGAAAAACTACTTGGATGAACATCCTCAAGTAGGCATAGCAGGAGCACAAGCCTATACTGCCGATGGTTCATTTTTAATCTCATTAGATCACTTTGCCTCGCCAACCCGAGAAATATTGGGGCGAAAGTTCTTAGAACTCAGTAATTCAAAAAAATACCCAAAGAGAAAAAAATTATACTCGAAGCCGCTGCAGGTGAACTTTGTACCAGGAAGCTTACTATTCTTAAAAACGGAGGACTTTTTGCAGTCGGGAGGTTTTGATACCAACATCTTTCTGTATTACGAAGAAACCGACTTATGTATTCGCTTGTTAAAAATCGGGAAGCCCGCATATCTAGTTCCTGACGCAAAATTTATGCACTTTCACGGCGGTAGTACTGAACGATCTTTAGCGATAAAAAAAGAATTGAAAATCTCCTTGCTCTACGTCATCAATAAACATTATGGGAAGTTTTCTCGACAAATTGTTTTACTGTTTCTCATCCAAAAGTACTTTTTCAGCAGTATTTTTAAATCAAAAAATCGTCCGATTCTCGCTTTGTTACTTAAAGGCGCACCGATCACAGAATCAATGAAATACAAACAATGACAGATACGTTACACAGTGAAATTGCTAATTCCTTTGATGTCTTAAAAAACGGAGGCATCATTTTATATCCGACCGACACTGTTTGGGGTTTAGGTTGCGATGCAACAAACGAAACTGCTGTAAAGCGACTTTTTGAATTGAAGAAAAGAGCTGCCGACCACAGTATGATTGTACTGGTAAACGGCGATCGACTCATTCACCGCATTTTCAAAGAAGTGCCAGAAGCCGCTTGGCAGATTTTAGAACTGTCTGAAAAACCCACAACTTTAGTGCTCGACGATCCGAAAAACGTAGCGCCGCAACTTATTGCCAACGATAATTCACTCGGAATCCGAATCGTTAAAGATCCGTTTTGCTATAAATTGATCGAGCGACTAAAAAATCCGCTGGTTTCTACTTCCGCAAATTTCTCCGGCGCGCCCACGCCAACAAGTTTCACCGAAATAGCGCCCGAGTTAATCCAACAAGTTGATTACGTAGTGAACCTAGATCGCGATAAAAAAACTACGAAATCGTCGGCAATCATCAAACTTACGCGCGATGCTCAGGTAAAAATTATTCGCAGTTAAGCAAATAGCAAAAAAACGTATTGCATTTCGCAGAACAGCTAGGTCAATTCACCTAGTAAGGTAAACTCGTTTCCCATGCGAAATTGATTTTCGAACCGATTTTAAGAAAAACTTAGAATGATTTTTGAATTGTTCGCACATCATCCGTCAGGTATGTTGTAAATTTGCAACGCAATAAAAAATCGCGAATGTCGGCGTGAATTACGATTAATCACACGGTTTTCGCCGCTTAATTTCTTCAGTACGGTGTCAACGCAAAATCACGCAGCTGCCCTTCAGCATCCTATTTTTTCGTACGTAGCCAAAACTGCTGCGCAAACCGGCGTTCAAGCCTATGTCGTTGGCGGCTTTGTTCGCGATTATTTACTAAATCGCAGCGGAAAACCCGACATCGATTTTGTAGTTGTGGGCAACGGAATTGCTTTCGCAGAAGCCGTAGCAACCCACTTACCTACCCGACCCAAAGTGCAGTTTTTCAAAAATTTTGGAACGGCCATGTTGCAATTTGCAGAAACCGACATCGAATTTGTGGGTGCTCGTCGCGAATCATACGCCAGAGATAGCCGAAAACCTATCGTAGAATCCGGTACGCTGCAAGACGATCAATTGCGACGCGATTTCACCATAAATGCACTAGCCATTTCGCTAAACGAAGCCGATTTCGGCGCGTTGGTCGACCCGTTTGACGGTATTGCCGATTTATCCTCTAAGATAATTCGAACACCAACCGATCCGGATATTACGTTTTCCGACGATCCGTTGCGCATGCTCCGCGCCATTCGATTTGCCGCTCAACTGCAATTTCAAATTGATTCAAGCTGTTTTGATTCCATAAAACGAAACGCGCACCGAATTGAAATTATTTCCGGAGAACGCATCATCGGCGAACTGAACAAAATTCTCGAAACCGAAAAACCATCCGTAGGCTTATCGCTTCTGTACGATGCGAAGCTGCTCGAACTGATTTTACCCGAGCTCACAGCTTTAAATCAAGTTGAAGAAATAGAAGGACAAACGCATAAAAACAACTTTTACCATACGTTGGAAGTTGTCGACAATATTTCGCGAAACACCAACGACGTTTGGCTGCGGTGGGCTGCCTTGTTGCACGATATCGGGAAAGCACCAACCAAAAAATTTCAGAAAAAGCAAGGTTGGACGTTTCACGGACACGAATACGTGGGCAGTAAAATGGTGAAGAAAATCTTCATGCGTTTAAATATGCCGCTAAATCAAAAAATGAAATTTGTCCAGAAAATGGTGCTCATGAGTTCTCGACCCATTGTTTTGGCGCAAGATATCGTGACCGATTCGGCTGTGCGACGACTGATTTTCGAAGCAGGAGAAGATGTGGAATCGCTTATGACGTTATGCGAAGCCGATATCACCACAAAAAACAAAATTAAGTTCAAAAAATACCATCAAAATTTCGAATTGGTGCGTCAGAAGATTGTTGAAGTTGAAGAACGCGATCAAGTTCGAAATTTTCAGCCGCCCGTTACCGGCGAATTTATCATGGAAACCTTTGGTATTGGCCCGTCGCGCGAAATTGGTATCATTAAAGAATACATCAAAGAGGCGATACTCGAAGGAAAAATTGCCAACGATTTCGAACAAGCAAAAGAACTTCTCTTCAAAAAGGCGGAAGAATTAGGACTCAAACAACATACAAATGAATAACTATTACAGAAAGTCGATCGGTGCTTCTTTGGTTTTGGTGTATTTGGTTATTGTAGCCGGCGCCTTAGTGCGTATGACCGGCAGTGGCATGGGCTGTCCGGATTGGCCAAAGTGTTTTGGATACTACATTCCGCCCACAGAAATTAGCGAATTGCAATTTCAAGAAAATCGACACTATGAAAGCGGACAAGTTATTATCGTCGATGAAAAACTATTTGTAGCTGCAAAAGATTTCACCTCATCAGCTTCTTTTCGCGAAAGCGATTGGAAACCGTACACCAAACACGATTACGCCATTTTTAATCCGGTGCATACTTGGATCGAATATCTAAATCGCTTACTTGGCGCACTTTCGGGCTTGGCGGTTTTACTAATGACGGTTTTTAGCTTTTTAAGTCGCCGACAATTAAAAGAGAAGCTACTTACCGTGGTCACACTTTTTTTAATGGGTTTTCAAGCGTGGATTGGCGCAACAGTAGTGTACTCGGTCTTGAATCCGATTAAAATTACCATCCACATGTTGGTAGCGCTACTCATTGTTGGTATGTTGTTTACCTTATACCACCGCGCTCAGGAACAACGAACTTTTCCGGTTTCAGTTTCAAAATGGATTACCGGTTTGGCGCTGGCGTTAACATTGGTACAAATTGCCATGGGCACACAAGTTCGTCAGTTTGTCGATGAACAAGTTAAAGGATTGGGTATCGAGCCGGTAAGTCAGCTTTTACACGACGGTCCGAGCATCGTTTTAATTCACCGTTCCTTTTCCATTCTGGTATTTGCATTAGCAATTTACCTGTTTGTAAAGCTCAAAAATACAGGTTTAAAAAATCTGGCTGTTTGGCAGTTATTCATTGTTGGCGCCGAAGTATTCACGGGAATTTTAATGTATTACGTCGATTTCCCTTTCGGAAGTCAGACCTTACATCTGGTGTTTGCCGCCCTACTTTTTGGCTGCTATTACCTGATAACCCTGCGCGCCAAAGCTGCTACTCCAACCATTTCTTAAAATCGGCTACTTTCTCGCGACTCAAAATTACCTCATCTGCCTTGTACGTTGCAGGAATAATTTTTAAACGCGAGTTGCTGTATGCCGTAATTTCCTTAACGGAAGTAAGCGGCACGAGGAATTTTCTGCTTACGCGGAAGAATTGAGCCGGATCGAGTTCTTGCTCGACTTCGTCCATGGTTTGATCGATTAGATAATCGCGATTGGCAATCGTATGAATGTACGTTCCGCGATTTTCACTGAAAATAAGTTCTATATCTTTCAATTCGATGATGCGGAGTTGCGCGCCAATTTTCACGGTAAAGCGCGATTTATAGGCTTTCGCAGAAGTAGGCGCAAACAATTGCTTTAATTGTTCGAGATTGAAATCGGGCTGATCCTTTTTCTCAAATCGCTTTCGGAATTTCAATACTGCCGCTTCCAAATCGTCTTCATCGATTGGCTTTAGCAAATAGTCTATGCTATTCAATTTGAAAGCTTTCAGGGCATACTCGTCGTAAGCCGTTGTGAAGATAACAGCGCTGCTGATTTCTACTTGCGAAAAAATCTCGAACGACAAACCGTCGCTTAATTGAATATCCAAAAACAATAAATCCGGTGCCGCATTACTGCGAAAGTACGATACGGCTTCTTCAACCGAATGCAGCATTTGCACCACTTCAATCGATAACTTTTCTAACTTCCGCGACAGCAAACGCGCCGCAGGCTTTTCGTCTTCAACAATAATAGCTCTAATTTTCATGCTTTAATTTTGCGTGTTTTCGCGACCAAACTGTAATTAAAATACTTCCAACCACCGACGGCGCCAACCAGGCAACAACCGCTGGTAAAAATGTATTGTTTACCACTAAAAAAGCGGTGAATGCGGCGATATAAGCACCTGTCATTCGTTGAATGTGTAGCAAATAGTACGGATTTGCAAGCTTAGTTCTGCCGAAGAACATCATAAAATCTTGTACACACATCACCAAACTGCCTGCTCCAAAGGCCAAGATCACCACATTAAACTCGTTAACAACACCAAAGTAAATTAATCCCATGGAAAACAAAACCATGGTAGCCGAGATAATTAAAATCGGTGCCGACTTTCTTATCCTACCTTTCACTAACGCCATCCCTTGTAAACCTGTAGTGAGCATAAAAATGGTGAAAACCGATATGCACAATAAAAATATCGAATTGTGTAAAAGCGCCATTACTAATCCGGCTACAGCACAAACATACATACTTACGGCAAAGATTTTTCCGCTAAGCACATGCTTGCGATCTCCTTTGGCTGCTATCATAATGTAACTTCCAATTAACAAGGCAATTCCGCCGCTGACGATGTGAATAACCAGAAAAGTAATAAAAAGCGGATCCACTACTTTCGGTTTGAATTTTTCATAAACTCTTCAATTTTGCGGCGTTCCCATGCTTCATTAAAGAACAAATTGGCTCCAAAAACACTTACTGCGTGCGCCACCAATCCAAATCCCCACCAAATGGCCAAATTAAAAAGGCCCAAAGAAAGCGGCGACCCATCGGCAAGTTCTGAAATAACAACAATAGCATTAACAATCAGGTAAGCGATTAAATGTCCGTAAAAGCCGCGTAACTTTTTAATCTTTTTCTCTACTTCATACTTGATTTCGGCTTGCTGTACTGCAGTAAGTTCTGCCGAATTACCCAAGCCTTGCGTGTATTTCTGCATTTGAGCCGCTTCGACATCGCGCATCAGTCGGGGCATTCTCTGAAATGCTTCCAGATAGTGAAAAAACAAGCCTATTCCCCAACCGATTAATGAAAACCAAAACCACTGAAACTCGGGCATCAACCATAAATTTACGGCAATTAACGTAGGAATCACAATACAAAATGCGGTAAGATGTCCGTAAAAACCTTTAATGTTTTTTAATTGCTTTTGAACGTTTTCCGGAATGTGTTGCTGCGGTTCCATATTAACGATACTTGTTTTGTGTCAATGCCTGAAATACGTTGACCACTTTTATTAATTAAAATTG
>NZ_NOXX01000141.1 GCF_002251775.1 Flavobacterium aurantiibacter | reverse complement strand
TTTATCTGTTTTCTGACCGCAATTTTTAAATCGAACTCAGGTTCAAAACGCGGTGCAGAGTAAAATATTTCGCGGCGGTTGCGTCTGTTAAAAGTAATTTCACTAAAGATTAACGGAGAATGTTAAATTACTCCTAAAAGTGTTTAATCTTCTTGAACAAAAGTTAAACAAAAGAATTTTCTTTTCTAGTTTTACTCCATCAATAAATCAATAACTATGAAAAATTTACGAAAATTTGCAGCCATTGCATTAGGTGCTCTTGCACTGACAACGTTTAACTCGTGTGATGATTCCGATTCAAACGGAGAAACAAGAAACATTGCTGAAATCGCATCAGCAACTCCAGACCTTAGCATCTTGGTTCAAGCATTAACAAGAGCAGGATTGGTTGACAATGTGAGTGGCAATACCAATTTAACTGTATTTGCACCAACAAATGAAGCCTTTCTAGACTTTTTAGAAGCGAATAACTTTGAAACCCTCGAAGATGTACCGGTACCTCTTTTACAAAAAGTATTGTTAAATCACGTTGTTGCTGGTTCACTCCGTTCAAGTGATTTGCAAACTGGTTATGTAAAAACGCTTTCAACAGGAGCAGCTTCTACCACTTCAAACATCTCAATGTTTATCAATACAAACGGTGGTGTTGTATTAAATGGCGGTGTTCCAAACGGCGGAGCAACCGTTACTACACCTAACATCGCAGCTCGCAACGGTGTTATTCACATTGTTAATAGTGTGATTAGCGTTCCAGATGTGGTCGATTTAGTGTTGGCAAATCCAAACTACAGCTCATTACGTGATGCGTTAACTCGCAACGATCAGCCAGATTTTGTTAGCTTATTGAGAACTCAAGTTGGAACTGAACCAGCCCCTGTAACTGTATTTGCACCTGATAATGATGCGTTTGCAGCTTTATTAGGCGAATTAAACGCTCCAAACTTAGCAGCTATCGACGGTGCTACATTGACAGCAGTATTATACTACCACGTAGTTGCAGGTGCTAATGTGCTTTCAGGAAGCTTGCAAAACAATCAGCCAGTAACAACTGCTGGCGATGGGATTTTCACCATTCAACTTCCAGCTACTGGAGCTCAGATCACCGACGGAGATAACCGCGTAACTAAAATTGTTGCTACCGACATTCAAGGCGACAACGGAGTTATCCACGAAATTGATCGCGTTTTACTTCCATAATTTCCTTCATATATTTTCTTGGAAAAGCTGCCTTCGGGCGGCTTTTTTTGCTTAAAAACACAAATCGAGATTAAAAGAGTAAGATCCGTAGTGCAAGCGAATTATAGTCGACTTTCTTTTTTTGGGCGCCCGGGCACGCTTTCGCCTTTACTCCTCGCCCATTCCGCTTCGCTACTTGGGCTGTGGGGTACCGGCTCAATCGTTGGCGCGGCAATCGTTGGCGCGGCAATCGTTGCCAAAAAATCGATTTATTGGAAGAATAAGGTTAAGGAAAATAGACATTAAACCAAACGAAATTGCCTAGTGTGAATTTTTATTAAACAATTGATTTAATGATATTTAATTGATGTAATATTGCAATATTACGTTTTAAAAATCGCAAAGCTTCAAATAAAAATTCACTAGCCTTTTCCTGCTAAAACTCAACCGTAAAGCATCGATAAAGCCAAACTGTTATTTTTTGAATGATTTCGGAACGCTATTAAACCTAAATGCGCCCGAAGCCAATAGCCAAAGCAGTCGCAGCAAATCGTTGGCAAAAAATCGTTACAACTGCAAAATCGGCGTTGCACGATGCCGTTCAAAAACTTACTTTTGCGCATGCAACACAACGTACTTATTTTAGATTTCGGCTCGCAATACACGCAACTAATTGCGCGCCGCGTTCGCGAATTAAACATCTTTTGCGAAATTTTTCCCTACAACCAACCGCCTGCAAATCTCAAAGATTTTAAAGCTGTAATTCTATCTGGTTCGCCGTTTTCGGTTCGTGCCGACGATGCACCGCATCCCGATCTTTCAGAAATTCGCGGAAAAGTGCCGCTACTTGCCGTTTGCTACGGCGCACAATATTTAGCACATTTCAACGGCGGAGAAGTGGCGCCATCAAACATCCGTGAATACGGCCGTGCAAACCTGTCGTATCTCAAAGAAAACGAAGCGTTTCTCGCTAACATCCCCGCAAATTCACAAGTGTGGATGAGTCATTCCGACACGATAAAATCTTTGCCAACAAACGGCGTTCGCTTAGCAAGTACACACGATGTTGAAAATGCAGCGTACCGTATCGAAGGCGAGCAAACCTACGCCATTCAATTTCATCCGGAAGTGTATCATAGCACCGACGGCATGCAAATGCTAAAAAATTTCTTAGTAGATATCGCGAAAATCGAACAAAGCTTTACGCCAAACGCCTTCGTCGAAGAGATTGTTGCCGAATTGCAAACTAAAATCGGTTCCGATCGTGTAGTTCTTGGACTTTCGGGCGGTGTCGATTCTACCGTGGCTGCCGTTTTACTCCACAAAGCCATCGGTAAAAATCTGTATTGCATTTTTGTAAACAACGGACTTCTACGCAAAAACGAATTCGAAAACGTGCTCAAACAGTACGAGCACATGGGCTTAAATGTTAAAGGTGTTGATGCCAGCGCGCAATTTCTCGATGCTCTTGCCAGAATTAGCGAACCGGAAGCCAAGCGAAAAGCCATCGGACGCGTTTTTATCGAAGTATTCGATCAAGAAGCGCATAAAATCGAAGACGTAACTTGGCTGGCACAAGGCACTATTTATCCCGACGTAATCGAATCGATTTCGGTAAAAGGACCGTCGGCAACCATAAAATCACACCACAACGTGGGCGGTTTACCCGATTACATGAAGCTCAAGATTGTTGAACCACTTCGAATGCTTTTCAAAGACGAAGTTCGTCGCGTGGGGAAAACCTTGGGAATTGATGCTGCGCTACTAGGGCGTCATCCGTTTCCAGGACCAGGCTTGTCGATTCGCATATTAGGCGATATCACCCGCGAAAAAGTCACCTTATTACAAGAAGTCGATGCAATTTTCATCGACGGCTTAAAATCCTGGGGCTTGTACGACAGTGTTTGGCAAGCCGGCGCTATACTGCTTCCTGTAAATTCGGTTGGTGTTATGGGCGACGAGCGCACTTACGAAAAAGTAGTAGCATTACGTGCAGTGCAATCAACCGACGGAATGACCGCAGATTGGGTACATTTGCCGTACGATTTCTTAATGAAGATAAGCAACGAGATCATCAATAAAGTAAAAGGAGTAAATCGCGTGGTGTACGACATTAGTTCAAAACCACCTGCAACCATAGAATGGGAATAGTTTTTGCCAATAAGTTTAATATGAAAAAAGTATTGTTTGTATTTGTTTTGTACTTTTCGCTGTTCTCTCATGCGCAAAGTATCAAAAAACATCAGGTAAAAGCGGGTGAAACCGTAACCTCAATAGCGAAAGACTACAAGGTAACTCCTGCCGATATCTATCGCTTAAATCCAGATGCTAAAGCCGGACTTAACCCCGAAATGACATTACTCATCCAAACAACTTCAGAAACAAAAGGTAAGGTCGATACACCTAAAAAAACTGAGGAAACTCCCAAAAAAATCGCTGAAAAAACGCATACTGTGAGCAGCGGCGAAACCATTTACAGTATCGCCAAAAAATACGGGACATCTGAAACTGAACTCTTAGCTGCGAATCCAAACGCAAAAAATGGTATACAACCGGGCGACGTACTTGTTCTTAAAGCAGAAAAAAAGAACGGTAAATCAGTTGAAAAAGCAACACCAAAAACCGAAACCAGCTTTCACATCGTAGAACCGAAAGAAACCAAATACGGCATCGCCAAAAAGTACGGCATGAGTGTTACGGATTTGGAAGCCTTAAATCCGGAAATTAAATCGGGTTTACAAATTGGTTTTCGACTAAAAATAAAACCCGGAACGTATGTAGAGCCCGAACCAACACCGGCTCCGGCTCCTGAAAAACCTGTCGAAAAAGAAATTAAAAAAACAATCACGGTCGCTCCAAAAGAGACACTTTACGGACTTTCAAAAAAATACAAAACAACAGTCGACGAGCTTATTGCATTAAATCCTGAATTGAAAAACGGCTTGCAAGAAGGCATGTCGCTCGTAATTCCCGATGAAGAAAAATCAGAACCAAAAAAAGTTGAAATTAAGTCGGCAAATAAATCTGTAAAGCTTGCGGTATTGATTCCTTTCAATCTAGATAAAATCGATGCAGATTCTATTCCGATGGTTACCAATAAATTGAAAGCAGATCGTTTTCTAAATATGACGCTCGATTTTTACAGCGGTGTCGCAGCAGCCATCGATTCATTAAAACAAGACGGTGTAACTGTCGACGTAAGTTACTTCGATAGCGGCGAAAGCAAACAAAGTTCGAAAGTTGCCGAATTAATTAAATCCGAGAACTTGGCTTCGTACGACGCCGTTATTGGTCCGTTTTACCAAAATCACGTCGAAAAAACCTGCGAACTCCTCGCAAAATCAAAGACGTTGGTCGTTTCGCCTTTAAGCAAAGATTACGACAAGAAATTTAAAAATTTGGTGCAAACCATGCCCGATTCAAACGTGCTTCGCGACGAGACTTTGGAATTCCTTTATGAAAAAGACGCCAAGATTTTAGCGATTGTTGAACCGAAGAAAGTAGCACTAACCAACTACCTAAAAGCCAATTACAAAGATATCGTCTTCATTCCGCTTACCGAAAAAGGTGGTGTTACTAAAGAATTGATTCAACCACTGCTCCATTCCACGAAAGTGAATTACATCATTTTCGAGAGCGAAAGAACAGGCTTAGCACTTAACTTTATTAATGCGTTAAATGCACTGGCGACTACGCATAAAGTAACGCCGGTAACGCTCGACAAAAACGAAACCTTTGATTACGAGGAAATTTCTATCGAAAAATTAGTAAAATTGGGCTTAATTACACCTTCAGTAACCACCGAATTAACCGAAGATGTACCGTTTCGTGCCGCTTATCGCAGCAAGTACAAAAGCAACCCAACGCAATTTGCCATTCGCGGTTTCGACCTGACCATCGATCTTGTAAATCGTTTAGCAACTACCGAAAATGAGAAAGAGCTGTTTCAAGGCGAAACCAAAGGACTCGAAAACCGATTCAAATACGAGAATACCAAAACAGGTGCGCGCAATTCCGGCATTTACATATTGCAATACCAACCCGATTTAACGGTTAAAACCATAAACTAATGACTAGCAAAGTAACTTATCAAGGACAGTTGCGAACCAGCTCGTTGCATCTTGCTTCGGGTAACGAAATTACCAGCGATGCGCCAATCGACAATCACGGAAAAGGCGAAGCTTTCTCACCTACCGATTACGTGGCCAATGCTTTAGCTGCATGCATGTTTACGGTTATGGGCATTAAAGCTACCGAAATGCAAATCGACTTGGCGGGCAGCTACGCAGAGGTAACTAAAATCATGGCTGCAGAACCGCGTCGGATTGGCGAAATCGTCGTTGAAATGTATTTACCTCAAAATCTGGATGACAAAAGCAGAATTATTCTCGAACGTACTGCAAAAACTTGTCCGGTTCATCATTCTTTACATCCCGATTTAATTCAGAACATTCGTTTTCATTATACTTTGTAAATGTTGGATGCACCCAACAAACAGCACTTACTAGAATTGGCGCATGCTAAAATGCCGTTCGGAAAGTACCAAGATCGCTATTTGAGCGAACTGCCCGAATACTATTTAGTTTGGTTTCAACAAAAGGGATTTCCGGCTGGGAAACTCGGACAACAACTGCGCGAAGTCTTGGAAATCAAAGTAAACGGACTCGAACCGTTGTTGCGAAAATTAAGAGCCGATTTTCCAAAAAAATAGCTCCGAAATTGTGTACTTTTGCCACGTTTTTTTACGAAACCGCAACTACAACACAACAACTACATTATCATGAATCAAACCAAGTACGTCTTTGTTACCGGTGGCGTTTCCTCTTCATTGGGGAAAGGTATTATCGCAGCGTCGCTTGCTAAATTACTGCAAGCGCGCGGGTATCGCACGACGATTCAGAAATTTGACCCGTACATTAACGTTGATCCTGGAACGCTAAATCCGTACGAACACGGAGAATGTTTCGTTACCGACGATGGTGCCGAAACCGACCTTGACCTCGGACACTACGAACGTTTTCTCAACGTACCAACTTCACAAGCAAATAACGTAACCACCGGACGCGTATACCTATCGGTTATCGAAAAGGAACGCCGCGGTGAATTCTTAGGAAAAACGGTACAAGTGGTTCCGCACATTACCAACGAAATCAAGGAACGCATGCAATTGCTTGGAAATACCGGCAATTTCGATATCGTTATTACGGAAATTGGTGGAACGGTTGGCGATATTGAATCGCTGCCCTACATCGAGTCGGTGCGTCAATTGGTTTGGGAATTGGGCGAGTCGAACGCTATTGTGATTCATCTTACCTTAATTCCGTATTTGGCTGCGGCAGGCGAGTTGAAAACCAAACCAACTCAACACTCAGTTAAAACCTTAATGGAAAGCGGAATTAAAGCCGATATTTTGGTTTGTCGTACCGAGCACGAACTATCCGACGAACTCCGCAGCAAACTCGCACTTTTCTGCAACGTGAAACGCGAAGCTGTAATCCAATCGATTGATGCTTCAACAATTTATGAAGTTCCGAATCTCATGTTAGAAGAAGGACTAGACGTTGTGGCGCTACGCGAATTGAATTTACCACCAAAGTCGATTCCGGATTTAAAGAATTGGAATGTATTCTTACACCGATTAAAAAATCCGAAGCATGTGGTAAATATTGGTTTGGTTGGAAAATATGTAGAATTACAAGACTCGTATAAATCGATACTTGAAGCTTTTATTCACGCCGGAGCGGCAAACGAAACGAAGGTTAATATCGTTTCCGTACATTCAGAGCATGTTGACTCACATAACGTAGCCACAAAACTTGCCGGACTCGACGGAATTTTAGTCGCACCAGGTTTTGGAGAACGCGGAATCGAAGGAAAAATCGAAACCGTACGTTACGCGCGTGAGAAGAAAATTCCGTTTTTGGGAATTTGCTTGGGAATGCAAATGGCGGTTATCGAATTTGCACGAAATGTCGCCGGACTTAAAGATGCCAATTCAACCGAAATGAACCGAGGAACGGCATTTCCTGTCATCGATTTGATGGAAGAACAAAAAACCATCACTGAAAAAGGAGGAACCATGCGTTTAGGTGCGTGGAAATGTGAATTGAAAGAAAATTCTCTGGCAGCAAAGATTTACAAAACAACTGCCACTTCGGAACGACACAGACACCGTTACGAATTTAACGGCGATTACCAAGAAGTCTTGCAACAGCACGGCTTAGTTACTTCGGGCGTTAACCCAGATACGAACTTGGTAGAGATTATCGAATTACCCGAACATCCGTTTTTTATTGGTGTTCAATACCATCCTGAATATAAAAGTACCGTTTCCAATCCGCATCCGCTATTTGTAGCGTTTGTAGAAGCAACGGTCAAAGCAAAACAAAAGTAACTCACGATTTTTTATCAATGGAAGAAAAAAAGTTAGACCTCAACACCATCATCGGCTTCGCCTTAATTTTCGGCTTGCTGTTTTGGATCATGTATCAAAATCAGCCTACAGCGCCCGAAGCTTCAACTAAATCAAAAACCGAGCAAGCGTCCACAAAAGCTTTGCCAGCAACAACTGCTGCTGCAACCACAGCAGCCGACAGCAGTGCGTATTCGCAGAAATTTGGTGTATTTGGAAACAGCGCTGCCCTAGCCCAGCAAAATGCCAAAAAAGAAGTGCAGCTCGACAATGAGGTTCTTTCTTTGAAAATTGCACTTAAAGGCGGACAAGTAACCGAAGCCACTTTGAAAAACTACGAGCGTTTCAAAAAAGGCAGTGGCGAACTTGTTCGTTTGATTCAAAACAACAATGCGAACTTCAATACGAAGTTAATCACGTCGGATAATAAAATCATCAATACGGCCGATTTATACTTTGAACCACAATTACTGAAAAGTGGTGATAACCAAATACTTTCGCTAAAAGCAAAAACAGCAAACGGCGGTTTTCTTGAGTACCGTTATAGCCTAAAACCAAAAGATTATTTGGTTGGCTTCGACCTAGTTTCACAAGGATTAACCAGCGTTTTGTCGCCTAAACAAGCCGTGGAACTCGAGTGGAATTTGAAAACGTTCCGCAATGAGAAAAGCGTTTCATACGAAAATCGTTATGCCGAAATCTACTATCAGTATGAAGATGACAAAACCAGTTACGTAGGTCAAGGCAACGATGCTACCGAAAATCCGGAATCTGTGAAATTTGTAGCATTCAAACAGCACTTTTTCTCAAGCATATTGTTAACAGACAAACCGTTTGCAAAAGCCGATCTACTATCAAACAATCTCGTGAAAGACGAAGAAGTGGATACGCTTTTCACAAAAGATTTCAAGGCTAAAATTGCACTGAAAGCCCAAGCGGGCGAGATCAACCAAAACATGCATTGGTATTTTGGTCCGACTGACTACAAATTGCTAAAAACGTATGAACGTGATCTGGAGTACATTGTTCCGCTTGGTTGGGGGATTTTCGGATGGATAAACCGTTATTTCTTTATTCCGGCATACGATATATTATCGGGCTTTTTGGCACAAGGTTGGGCTATTATTTTGTTCACCATCTTAATTAAATTGGTGTTGTCGCCCATTACGTATAAATCGTTTTTATCTCAGGCGAAAATGAAAGTGTTGCGTCCGGATATTGCCGAACTGAACGAGAAATTCAAGAAAGATCCGATGAAGCGCCAGCAGGAAACCATGAAATTGTATTCGAAAGCGGGCGTAAACCCAATGGCAGGTTGTATTCCGGCGCTGTTACAAATGCCGATCTTTTACGCCTTGTTCCAATTTTTCCCGGCTGAGTTAGCTTTGCGTCAGCAAGGATTTTTGTGGGCAAACGACTTATCTTCGTTCGATGCCGTTGTACAATTACCGTTTTACATTCCGCTGTACGGAAATCACATTAGCTTATTCCCCATTCTTGCATCGATTGCCATTTTCTTCTACATGAAAATGACTACTGGCGATCAGGCCATGCAACAACCGCAACAAGAAGGCATGCCGGATATGGCGAAGATTATGAAAATCATGATTTACATTTCTCCAGTTATGATGTTGATTTTCTTCAACAACTACGCATCGGGCTTGAGTTTATACTACTTTGTTTCTAACTTGCTTACTATTGGAATTATGTTGGTTATCAAGAATTATATTGTAGATAACGATAAGATTCACGCACAAATTCAGGAAAACAAACAGCGCGAGCCAAAGCAGCAAAGTAAATTTCAGCGCAAATTGCAAGAAATGATGGAAGCTGCCGAAGCTGAAAAAGCTAAGAAGAAGAAATAATTATTTTTAGAAGTTAATCTAAACTGCTGCAGTATGACTCACTTATTCGGAACATTTTTACTACTTTTAGCGACTTAGTACCAACAAAAAACGCATGAATCCATTACAAATTGAGAGTTTACGAGAAGCGTTAAAACATTCGCCCGATAACATTCCGTTGCGACAAATGCTGGCAGAAGCGCTGTTAGCGGCGCGAAACTATGCAGAAGCCGAAGACGAATTTCTTGAACTTTTAAAACGAAGCAGCAGCGACAAAATTAAGTTTGGCTTAGCACAAGTTTACTTTGCGAAAGAAAATTACTCGGCTAGCAGCGTTATCTTGGAAGAGCTTTTTAGTACCAATACCGATCCGGCCATTGCGATACTCTACGCTAAAACGCTTATTGAAGAAGATGCAATAAGCAAAGCTATTGAAGTTTATCAGAAATCGCTTCGCTTACATCCGCATCATACCGACGACGAGCTCGATCAATTTTTGCGAAACAGCAGCAATGATTTGGATTATTTCGAAAACGACTTAGAAGGCGACCGCTTTCACTTTTTGGAAAAACCCGACATCAGCTTTAAAGATGTTGGTGGCATGGATCATGTTAAAAAAGAGATCGAACTAAAAATCATCAAACCACTTTTACATCCAGAACTTTACAAAGCTTACGGCAAGAAAATCGGTGGAGGAATCTTGCTTTACGGTCCGCCGGGCTGTGGAAAAACTTACATTGCCAAAGCAACTGCCGGCGAAGTGCAAGCTAAATTCCTAAACGTAAGCTTAAACGACATTTTGGACATGTGGATTGGCAACAGCGAGAAAAATTTACATGAAATCTTCGAATTAGCGCGTAAAAATCAGCCATGCGTGTTATTTATAGATGAAATCGACGCATTAGGAGCTAGTAGAAGCGACATGAAAACTTCGAGCAGCAGGCACTTAATCAATCAGTTTCTTCAAGAACTCGACGGAATCGACGGATCGAACGAAGGCGTACTGGTTATTGGCGCCACTAATGCACCCTGGAGTTTAGATCAGGCTTTTCGCAGACCGGGTCGTTTTGATCGCATTATATTTGTTCCGCCGCCGGATGCGCAAAGTCGCGAGCGTATCTTGCAAGTCAAGCTGCAACAGAAACCAACAGAAAAAGTTGATTTGGTAGCACTTGCAAAAAAATCAGAACACTTTTCCGGTGCCGATTTAGATGCGGTTATCGATATCGCGATTGAACAGAAGTTAGAACAAGCCTTTGTAGATGGAATTCCAAAGCCGTTGAATACCAACGATTTGATTGACGCGCTCAAAAAGCACAAACCCAGCACTCAGGAATGGTTTGCCACCGCAAGAAACTTCGCTTTATTTGCCAACGATTCTGGCTTATACGATGATATTTTAAACTATCTGAAAATCAAAAAATAACGGCATGGAAGAATTCGTTTTATCGAAAGTTGAAGTTTTACTAGAGCAGAAGAAGTATGCTGAAGCACGAAACATGCTGGCGGATTTATTGCGACAAGATCCAAATAACCCGCAGTATCTGTCGCTAATGGCGGAATTAAATCTGCAACTCGACGAGTATACCCATGCGGAAACGCTGATTAATCAAGCTATTGCGCAACAGCCGGATAATCCGCATTTGTTTTATATAAAATCGCGAATTGCCTCGTTGCAAAACAAATTAAATGACGCTGAAACAAACATTCAACAAGCGATACAACTAGATCCGTACGATGCCGATTACTTTGCCATGGCTGCAAGCTTCAAGTTGGCAAAAAAAGACTTTGAAGGTGCACTAGAACTAGCGAATCAGGCCTTAGCTATCGATGCAGAAAATTTACTGGCATTAAATATGCGAAGTACCGCGCTAACGAAGTTGGGGAGAAAAGACGAATCATTTGAGACAATCGAATATGCGCTTCGTGACGACCCGAACAACTCGTATACGCACAGTAATTTTGGTTGGGGACTCTTAGAACAGGGCAATCACAAAAAAGCATTGGAGCATTTTCGAATTTCGCTGATGAACGATCCGAGCTCTGAACATGCTCAATCAGGCATGCTCGAGGCCATAAAAGCTACAAATCCGATTTATCGTGCCTATTTGAGATATGCTTTCTGGATGGCTAATCTGCAAGGAAAACTACAATGGGGTTTCATCATTGGCTTTTATCTAACGCAAAGAGTATTACGCAGTCTTGCAGATAATAATCCAGCACTTTCGCCTTACATCACGCCGATTTTACTCGTTTTAGTGCTATTTGCGTTTTCAACTTGGATTATAAATCCGGTGAGCAACTTGCTACTGCGGTTTCATAAATTCGGACGTTATTTGCTTGACCCACAAGAAACTAAGAATGCAAATTTGGTGGCTATTTGTGCAGGAATTGGCTTAGTTGGTCTGCTGCTGTTCATTATTTTGAGAGAAAACGGATTTATAGCATTGGCGATTTTTGGTTTCAGTATGATGCTTCCTTTGGGGCAATTTTTCTCGACTTTGCGGTATAAAAAAATCTTGCAAGTTGGCGCGATTATTATAGCCGTATTTGGTTTGCTTGCCTTAGTTTCGACTTTTTTAACAGGCGAAATCTTTAATGCATTAACAGGAATTTACGCAGTACTTTTCATCATTTACCAATTTGTAGCGAATAAGATAATGATTGACGAGCAAAACGGAAATTAGTTTTTCTGGGCGTTCTGACGGCATACGTTTGGTTGGAGTTCATCGCCGCCGTTGGGCTTTCCGCTGCGCACGAGGCTTTAACAGAACTGACAGAAAGTAACCCTAACACGAAAATCGGTACTATACGTTTAGTTCTCATTTTGTATTTGATTGTAAAGTTGGCGAAACCTACTCTTGGAATTTTGCTTAGCTTACTTGTGGCCTAAATAACTCACGGATTTCATAGAATATTAAATCTAACATCTCGTAAAATCAACAACTATCTTCAATAGTTATAATTTTGATTTTAAATATTTTAATCGAGGTAATATTGCAATATTATGTATGAATTTTCGCAAAGCCGAACTTTCATTTAATTGGTTCCGATACCTTCAAAATCAATAACCTTATCGTCTTACTACTCCCATCTTAATACTGCCTCAGACAATTGACCATATGCAGGTTAGATTTAATTTAAACTTTTAACAAGAGATTTTTGTTTCTTTACGTCATACCTTATTTGCTGACCATGCTATTCGACTTCAATTTTAAAAGCACTACACTGCTGTTTTGCTGCTTTCACGCCACATTGTTCTCCGTTTTGTTACTTACAAAAGGGGCTAGAAAGGGAGAGAAATCGAGTATATGGCTCAGCATATTCACTTTTCTTGCAGCCTTATACATCTTGCCGTTTGCATTGGGTTACGCGGGCTGGTACTCAAGAAATCCGTATCGCGAATTTCTATTTTATGTTCCTTTCCAACAGCTATTTCTATTTCCAGTAGTTTTGTATTTCTACTTTCAAACGCTACTAGACAAGAATTTCCATTTTTCAAAAAATCTAGTGTGGCATTTTGTTCCCGCGATACTCTATTTATTGTATAACATTTTTATCTTCCTTGCCGACAAATTCTATTTCGGTTATTCGCACTTTTATGCCAACGGTCGAGATAAGGATTTTGATAGCTGGTATCAAGTTGCGGGGTTTCTGTCGCTTGCTACGTACTTAATTTTAGGAGTAATGGACATTTTTTAGGCTATTTTTTAGACGTTGCT
>NZ_NOXX01000145.1 GCF_002251775.1 Flavobacterium aurantiibacter | reverse complement strand
GGAAGCAACGTCTAAAAAATAGCCTAAAAAATGTCCATTACTCCATTTTTTAGCTTCTTTTCATTTTTTTCATTTTTTCCATTTTTTATATTTTTCCATTTACAGCTCCCCCGGGTGAGCGACAACAGCGGCATCCTTTGCGGCGTTATGGTATTTCCACCCTACGTTCGCCGGAAAGATACAGCGGATGGCGCGACGGCGGTTCAGTGAAACGTTTGCGAAGCGCTACAATTGCACCGCCGGCACCCCCAAAAAAAGAAACTAAAATTTTGAAAAAACGGTTTAAAAAATGTAGCTCGCTTCGTTAAAACTGGAAGTAAATAAACGGTTGTGGCCCCTCGGAACTGCTGGCGTAAACCAACCAAAATACCGCAGCAAGAATTAATGCTTTGCCGGCAAGGGGTAAGTAACCAAAAGCTTGTTTTAAACCATCGGACCAACGACTTGGTAAAAAATGCCATAAGAAGCCAAACAACATTACAAACATCACATTTCTGTAACCTTCTAAAATTACGAGATACTGCTCGGGGTTCCATTGCAACTGACCTATGTTTCCGATGAGTTCGAAAGCTGTTTCGAAATCTTTTGCACGGAAGAAAATCCAACAAAAAACCACGAAATGAAACGTAAGCACCACCTGCACAACACGCACAAAACTATTTTTAGGTAAGTGAAGTACATTTTTGAACAAGCGCTCTACAACCAAGGCTAAACCGTGTAAAACGCCCCAAATAACGAACTTCCAACTCGCACCATGCCAGAGTCCGCCGAGTAGCATCGTCATAAACAAATTAAAGTACATGCGGAACTTTCCTTTGCGGTTTCCGCCCATCGAAATGTACAAGTAATCGCGTAACCAGGTTGATAACGATATATGCCAACGACGCCAGAATTCGGTTATCGAGGCCGACTTATATGGCGTACGGAAGTTTACCGACAAGCGGAATCCCATGAGCAATGCAATACCGATAGCCATGTCGGAGTAACCCGAAAAATCGCAATAAATTTGGATGGCGTAACCGTACGACGCCAATAAATTCTCGAATGCCGTGTAACTGCTCGGCGAATCGAACACGCGATCGACAAAATTTAAGGAGATAAAATCGGATACAACTGTTTTCTTGATTAATCCGCCGATGATTAAAAATAAGGCATGGTTTAAATCGGCACTGTTGAGCGTAATTTTCTTGTAAATCTGCGGTAAAAACTCCGAGGCTCGAACAATCGGACCGGCAACCAATTGCGGAAAAAACGACACAAAAAACATGTAATCGAGTATGTTTTTAGTAGGCGTAATTTCGCGGCGATAAATATCGATGATGTAGCTCATCGATTGGAAGGTATAAAACGAAATTCCAACCGGAAGAATAATATCTTGAAACGCTAAATTGCCTTCAAACCACTGGTTGTAGTTATCGATTAAAAAGTTGCTGTACTTGAAATAACCGAGAAATCCGAGATTTAAAACCACACTCAGTACCAAATAGAACTTTCGGAACGACTGTAACTTTTCTTCGTACAAGAGTTTGGCTAAATTATAATCGATCACACCGCTAAGCAACAGTAAGCCGAAATAGTGACCGCTTGATTTGTAATAGAAAAACAGCGAAAACAAGAACACGTACAAATTACGCAAGTGGTATGTTTTTAGTCGCAGTGTTAGGATGTAAATGGGATAAAAAATCAGGAACAAGCCCAAGAAGAGTGCGGTGTTGAATAAAATCGGACTTTTCGGGTCAAAGGTAAACCACTGCGCTACATCGGCGGAAGAAAATGTGAAGAAATCCGTGATATATTGTGTAAAATCCTGCATACTTACTGACCTACTGATTTTGCGTATTGATTGGCTTGGCGGATAATCGCTTCGGCCAATAGCGTTCCTTGAATTTCGTAACCTAATTTGGAGTAATGCACGCGATCGGCGGCCATTAATCCTCTTTTGTAATTTCTACTTACGGCATTTCCGCCACCCAACTGCGTGTATCCGTCCCAAACGGCGTAGCGCAATAGCTCGGCATTTAACAACAGTGCATTTGCATAGCTTTCCACGTACGTGTTTTTGTATCGTCGTTTAAACAACGAAGGCGGAGGCGTGCACACCAAAATTTCGATATCGGGATGAATACTTCTGCAATTTTGAATGAACGTAGTAAGATGATTAATATACGTTGAAGCCGATTGGTGATCGAAACTTTCGTTGGTTCCTAAAGAAAGTACCAACAAATCGGGCGAAGTTGCCAGTAACTGTTGGAAGAACAACGGGCTTTGGTTGTAATCGGAGAATTTAGCGCCGTTAACGCCTACACTGCTGTAGATAATGCCGCCGTCGGAATTTTCCAACATAAATCCGTTTAAAGCAGAAGTGTCGTCTGAATCTGTAAAAACTTCAAATTGCAGCGCTTGATCAAACTCTTTGGACGTCCAGGTTTCACTTGCGTTGAAATCGACTGTGGCGTACTTATACTTTTTGACACTTCGCGAACGATTCTCCGACTTGCTAACAATCAGCGTTTTACCAGCGCGAATTCGATCGGATTTCAAACGATTCATTTTTTTAAGCTGACTAACCGAGATTCCGTATTTACGAGCAATGCTTCCCAAAACTTCGCCGTCTTTGATTTTGTGTATGCGCGGTTTTGGCACAATCACTTTTTTGCTTTCTAGCGTCTTTCCCGCAGAAAACTGCCAACGTGCCGTACTTTTTGGCTGCACGATGCGTACGAGGTCGAATGCATCGGAACTGTCTTTCAAACTAACTTTTACGGCACACGGACGTTCTTTACTACTAAACGAAATACCGCTTAACCCCATGTACGCATTGCTACCGTTGATAATGCGTTGCGATGAAAAATTGTTTGCGGACTCAAACGAAACGTCTGAAGAACCGTTAGTTCGCGCTAAACGGTGAGGAAAAATGAAGCCACGTCCGCCGTTTCCGTAGGTTTCCTGAAGCAGTGTTCGCGTTTTATCGGTTTGTAAATCGGCTTGAATGTGCGAGTCACCGATGTGAAAAACGTGCACACGATCCGTTAAAAAACCATCTGTTTCGCGCTGTTGTAAAGCCTTCAAGAATTTACTAATGGCTTTCGGATTCTTTAATCCGTTTTCAGGAATTACGATTGGAACGGCAACGGTATCTTCTGCAACAGCGGATTCAACGTCGGTAGTATCCGTTACCTGAGCTTTTCCTGAGAAGATAAATCCGAAGAAAAGCAACAATATGAGGCTACATTTCTTCATCAGGAATGCTGTCGTTTTCAGGCAACACGGCCTCAGTAGCGACTTTACTTTTTAATCGTTTATAGGTAATGAAACCACTTTGTAATTTTTGATAGAAAAGCGAAGCCACTTTCTTTGCGCCGCGGAAATTAAAGTGCGTATAATCTTTATTGGCTAAGGCCGGAGCTTCATCGACCCAACGAACCATACTTCCATTGCCACCCATTAGTTCGAACAGATTTATAAATCCGCTTCGTGTTTCTACTGCTAATTTTCGTTGTGCTAGTGTTAAAGGCACTACAGCCGAATCGGTACGCATTTCCATGTCGTACTTTGTTGCTTTATCGGCAGCGGAAATCAATAAAATGGGAACGCCTGGAAAACCTGCTCGTAAATTAGCGATGGCTTTTTGCATGCCGCGTTGATACCAATTGTAATTTTTAGTTCCGTAATTCAGAACATTCGTGCCGTAATGCAGAATAATTAAATCGTAACCCAACTTTTTTTGAAATTGGTTAAGCAATTGTGGATTTAGCTTTGACAGCGGCATACCTGAGTTTCCGCGTTGCGAAAAGTTGTCGATATGGACGCCTTTTCCGTTGTCGAAATTAAATCCATAAATGGGAATAGAATCGGCTTCGATAAAATCGGCTCTGAATTTCTTTAAATCCGACTTACCTATACGAAGTGTGTTGAGCGCTAGATTACCATCTAATTTGTACCACAAACTATCTTTTCCGTAGGTGACTTTCAAGCGGCCGTTTTTTCTTGAGGTGCCGTAGAAGAGTGTCGGATTGGGTAGCGATGCCACATTGGCTTGTCGGCCTGCTTCATAACGCACCCACGCCAAGCTATCAGTTGGATAAAACACGTGACCGTTAATACCAAAGGCGTATCGGCTGTATTTCGATGTTACGAAATTCTGATCTTTCCAACTACCTCCAAAACTGTGCTTTACGGAGCTTCTGCTACCCGCAGATTCGGATACGAGAGGAACGAAACCAACACCTGTTCCGCCGAACTGCGATTGAAATGCCGAACGCAAGTCTTGAACGATTAAGTCGCCATCGGTCATCGAATCGCCAAAATAGGCAATACGTACCGACTGATTGGGATTGGATTCGAGTAAGCGAAGTTTTTCATAAAACGAAATCAAGTGTTGATTTCCGGTGTATGATTGCGCGGTTTCAGACGGAAACTGAATGCCGGACTCATCGACATAAACAATTGGCTGATTCCCCATAGAATCTGCTTCGGCATAGTTAAGTTCATCGGTGGCTTCCGCTTCCGAAATGGCTTCGATAACCGTGCTGTCGACAACTTGATTTGCGGTTGCTTGTTGTTCGGGAAACAACTTTTTAGGCAAATACGGCTTGGCCACCACAAACAAAATGGCTGCCAGGAATAAAATCAGAAATGATTTAAAAAAACTCGATTGCTGCATTGGGGTGATTTACATGCGTTCGGGCGACTGAATCCCCAACAAATACAAGGCTTTCTTTATAACTTCTGCTGTTTTTGCACTCAACTGTACACGGAACGTTCGTGTATTTTCATCGCTTTCGCCTAAAATAGAAACCGATTGGTAGAAACTGTTGTATGCTTTCACCAAATCGAAGGCATAGTTTGCAATTAGCGCCGGACTCAATTCTGCGGCAGCAACTTTTACTACTGCTGGAAAATCTTCCAAAACTTTGATTAGCTCAATTTCTTTGGCATCGAGCGTAGAAACAGTTGCTAAAGTAGTTGGGATATTGCCAGCTTTACGCAAAATCGACTGGATACGCGCGTGTGCATATTGAATAAAAGGTCCGGTATTTCCATTGAAATCGACGGATTCTTTAGGATTATAAGTGATTTTTTTCTTCGGATCGATTTTCAACAAGAAGTACTTCATGGCACCTAAACCAATGGTACGGTATAAGACCGATTTTTCTTCTTCGGAGTAACCATCGAGTTTTCCGAGTTCTTGGGAAATAGCTGTTGCGGTGTCGATTACTTCGGCAATTAGATCATCTGCATCAACAACGATACCTTCGCGCGATTTCATTTTTCCCGTTGGGAGATCAACCATGCCGTAGGACAGGTGATGCAACTGATTAGCCCAGCTAAAACCTAACTTCTTTAAAATCAGGAACAAAACTTTAAAGTGATAATCTTGTTCGTTTCCAACGGTAAAGATCATTTGGTCCATTCCTGGCTGATCTTTCATTCTTTGAATGGCTGTACCGATATCTTGTGTCATATAAACGGCAGTTCCATCGGCACGAAGAACGATTTTACGATCGAGACCATCGGCGGTCAGGTCAATCCACACCGAACCGTCGGGATCTTGTTCAAAAACGCCCTTTTCCAAACCTAAAGTTACTACAGACTTCCCGAGCAGATAGGTTTCACTTTCGTAATAATAGGAGTCGAAATCTACTTCTAAATCGCGATAAGTCGTTTCAAAACCTTCGTAAACCCATTGATTCATGGTTTTCCACAAAGATACAACTTCGGCATCGCCAGCTTCCCATTTGCGAAGCATGTCTTGTGCTTCGAGAAAAATAGGTGCTTGCTTTTTAGCTTCATCTTTAGTTAGGCCTTTTGCTTCAAGAGCTTTAATTTCTTCTTCGTAAGCAATATTAAACTTTACGTAGTATTTTCCGACAAAATGATCGCCTTTCATTTGGGCAGTTTGTGGCGTTTCGCTGTTGCCAAAACGTTGCCAAGCCAGCATCGACTTACATATATGAATGCCGCGATCGTTTATAATTTGCGTTTTATGTACTTTTTTTCCTGCCGCTTCTAAAATTCGCGATACCGAAAAACCGAGCAAAATATTTCGAATATGACCTAAGTGTAGCGGTTTGTTTGTATTTGGTGAAGAAAACTCGACGATAGCGCCACCTTCCGAAGAAATTGGATGCGAACCGAAATTAGAATCTGCGAAAATATGTGAAAATGTCTCGGTGAATGCTCTTTCTTGTAGTGTTAGATTTAAGAAACCCGAAACAATGTTATAGTTTTTAAACAGCGATGATTTTTCGAGCAGTAAGGCACCGAGCTGTTCACCAATTTGTGCCGGAGCGAGCTTTAAGGTTTTAACGAGTGGGAAAAGTACGACGGTAAAATCGCCCTCAAACTCTTTTTTAGTTAGTTGAACTTCGAGCGGAATGGCGTCAATATTGGAAAACACAGACTGAATGCATTCAGTTACAGTGGTTTCTATTTGCTGTTTTAGCGTAATCATTGCGATTTTTTTGAGGCTGCAAATATAATTGAATTGCGCGCTCATATTTATAGGAATAAGAATCGATTTAAAGAAGAATTCAAATTTTAATGTGAATTCAAATTCAAGCTCAGTTTTGGTGCAGTTTTGCCTAGAATCGGAATAACATTCAAACAGGAATTACATTTTACACAAGGCGATCGTTAGGATTGTCGGTAGAAATAGAAGATTGAAGCAATCGTTTACAGACCTTATGCTGAGCTCTGCCTAAAAATTAACAATTGCTAAAATTCTCAAATTCCCGTTAATTATTAAATTTTTAGCTATGTTTGCTAACTTCAAATATTCTGTGTTTTTATGAAAAAGACATTTATTTTATTAGCGTTTTTAAGTTGTATTATGGGTTTTTCGCAGGGAATCACTGTCGATGCGACAACCTATACCCCCGCACAACTCGTAAACGATGTTTTGATTAACTCTCCTTGTGTTGCAGCTCAAAACGTAGTTGCAAGTACAGGAACAAACTTTGGATCAACGAATGGTATTGGTTATTTCGAAAATCTCAATCCAAACTTTCCATTTTCCAGAGGGGTGATCCTAACAACTGGTAATGTATTAAACAGTCCAAGTCCGAACAACACTACTTTGAGTGATGGTTCAAATACTTGGCCAGGTGATACGACCCTTGAAAACATACTGCTTACGCAAAATGGGGTAAGCATTAACTCAATTAATGCGACATCGCTTACTTTTGAATTTACCCCGAAAACACCGTCATTCGATTTTCGATTTGTTTTTGCATCGGAAGAATACGGTACTTCACAGTGTGATTTCTCGGATGCATTTGCTTTCATTCTTTACAATAAGACTTTAGATCCTGGCCTTACAAATGGTATAAACCTTGCTGTTATAAATGGCAACACTGCGGTTTCGGTAGCTACTATCCGCGATAACGAATACAACCCATTATGTACTAGTGAAAATGAGTCCTTTTTCGGAGCTTTCAATGGCCCAGGGTTTGGTCCTGCCATTAATTACAACGGCCAAACTATTCCTTTAACAGCTTCTGCTACAGGACTAAATACAAGTCATGTTTACGTTATTAAAATTGTGATTGCCGACGGTAACGACAACACCAGCTTTGATTCGGCCATATTCCTAGAAGCAAATAGTTTGAATGTTGGACAAAATGTATTGGGAATAGATTACGTACCAGCAAACAACAACGCGATTTGCGCGGGTGCCACGCTGCCGACATTAAACGCAGCTGGGCTTTTAGCAGGAACTACATATACTTGGGCACAGAACGGAACAACTATAGCAGGAGCCGTGAATTCCACATTGGTACTTCAAGGGAATCCGAGTATAAGTCCTTTGGTTGCAGGAGAAAACAGGTTTAGCGTAACATACGTAGAACCTGGTTGTACTGCAATTACCGATGAAATTATCGTGTTCTTATACCCAGCAATTAACGCTTTAGCTACAGTTCCAAACATTCATGTATGCGATACTGGAGCAACGAATTACACTTTTGATTTGTCAAAAAACACGCCGATAATCTTATCAAGCAACACCCCCGCCGCGGGCGATGACTTGCCAGCCGATACCATTATCCGATATTACGAAACTCAGGCTGCTGCAGATGCTGGACTTACTACAAATGCCTTGCCTCTAAGCTACAGCATACCATTTAACCAGAACAACAAAGTTATTTATGTACGTATTCAAGCTAACGGCACACCCTGTTATGTGGTACGAACTTTTACGCTGCGAATTATAACAGCGCCTGTCATTGCAACAGCTCCTCAAAACATTACTGTTTGCGCCAGAAACTCCACCGACACCCCACCTCGTGGAATTATAAATTTAACTGCAACAGGACCAACTCTTAACCCGAATATAGGGTATACCAATCAAATTCTTGGAAGCCAAGATCCAACAGCGTATGTGGTTACGTATCATACGACGTTAGCGGGTGCGACATCGACAATTAATAATACAACGAATCGTTTAACTCCCACAGGGACAAATCTCATTTCTCAATCGAGAACTATTTTCGTAAGAATACAAAACATATCTGACCCCAGTTGTTTTGCCAACGCGCAATTTCAATTAACTGTTACGCCACTGGCTCAGGTAGATGATTTACCAGATGTAGTAGTTTGCACATCTTATACATTGCCAGCCCATACCTTTGCTGGTGCAGAATATAGAACTGCGGCAAACGGTGGTGGAACAGTACTCAACGTAGGAACGGTAATTAATAACTCGACGACTGTATATATTTGGAATGCGACTGGCGGATGCCCAGGCAGCAGCAGTTTTACAGTTACAAAAGCAGATCTACCAGCTATTACTCCTGTTGATGATACGGTTTGTACCTCTTATACTTTACCGAGTATCCCTTACGGAGCTTATTTTAATAATGCAGCAGGTACTGGAACTCCAATCGCAGCTGGAAGTACTCTAACAGATGCTACCAATAACTTATTTGTTGTATTTACAGATAACTCAGTCACGCCACCTTGTACGATAAGTGAGCCATTTACTATTAATGTGATTCCTTTTACTCCACTACCGGATTATCAGAATCAATTTGCTTGTTCTAGTTATACTTTACCGCCAGCAGGTAATGGAGGAACGTATTATAACGGTCCGAACAAAACTGGTGGTATTGTAGCACCAAATACCGTTATTAATACAGTAGGTGTTCGTACAATTTATGTTTACAAAGAGTCAAATACCTCACCTGTAAATTGTACTTCTGAAAAATCTTTTACAGTTACTATCGGATTCAGCAGTATCACCCCACCAGCCGATGTTAATTCATGTTCTAGTTATACCTTACCTCCACCACCTTTTGGAGAATACCGTGACGCCCCAGCAGGAGGTGGAAATGTTATTTCACCTAATACTATTTTAAGTGCGCCGCTAACAACCGTTTATATTTATGTTCCTGGACAAACCTGTCTTAATAACCTAAGTTTCGACGTTACAGTTAATGTGGCTGCACTACCAACTATTCCGGATGTTGGTCCAGTATGTGATATTTACACACTACCAGAGCTAGGCTTAGGCGGACAGTACAGAACAGAGTCAGGAGGCACGGGATCTGTGCGCCCGGTTGGTTTTCCTATTACAACACCAGGAGTAACCACCTTATATTACTACAAGCAAGGTGCTGCCGCTGGCTGTTTTGTCGAAGAAGAATTTACAGTTACTATTAATCAGTCACCACAAATTTCTCCGAGACCACAGGAAGTAATCCGATGCAACCAATCGTTCTTTCTGGATGACTTAGCTTTCGGCGAATACTATGATAATCCTGGTGGACCATCGGCTTCTAATCCAGTATTACCACCTGGATTTGAAATTACATCCGATAATACAATCTATGTATATTCCAATAGTAGTGATCCTGGAAACACTTGTTTCCAAGAGTATAGTATCGACGTATTTATAACCAATACAACGGTAACCGACATTGCGGATGTATTTAAATGCGACACTGATAATTATGTCCTTCCGGCTATCGTTGGTCCGGGAACTTATTACACCGCACCTAATGGACCTAACGGAACGGGTACCGCATTAGCTGCCGGCTTTGCACCGCCTGTAGGTACTAACACGTATTATGTCTACGCTGAAAACAATAACCGTATTGCTTGTTCAGACGAAGATTCTTTTACCGTTACTATCTACCAAACACCAACGGTAGCAACTATTACTCCGGTAACGCAATGTGATTCATACATTCTACCAGCACCTCCGGCACCAGCTACAAGATGGTTTACTTTGCCAGGAGGACCAACTGTAACTAATAATGTTGAACGTTTACCTGGTTTCAATGTGACTACCACAACTACCTTATACGCTTATGCAGAATCGGGTACTGCTGCCACACAAATTTGTTTTGACGATGAGCCTTTTGTAATTACAATAAATCAAACACCAAATATTCCTACACAAGCTGCAGTTTATGCTTGCGATAGCTACACGGTACCAGCGCCTCCTGCGCCTGCAACAAAGTGGTTCACCGATAATACGGGAACAGGAACGGAGATAACTGTTGGCACTACAATAACTACTTCTACAACAATTTATGCCTACGCAGAAACCGCAACTGCTCCGAACTGTTTTGAATATGAGCCTTTAAGCATAACGATTTACAACACACCAGTTGTAACACCGATTGCTCCTGTTACTGTTTGTGATTCTTACACATTACTTGCTCCACCTGCACCAGCGACAAGATGGTTTACCTTACCAGGCGGACCAACAGTACCTGGTAACGTTGAGCGATTGGCTGGATTCAATGTAACAGTTACAACAACTTTATATGCTTACGCAGAATCTGGGACAACCGCTACACAAATTTGTTTTGATGATGAGCCGTTTGTTATTACCATCAATAATTCGCCTGTAGTACCAGCAATTGCTCCAGCTTTTGCTTGTGATACGTACATTTTACCAGCGCCACCTGCACCTGCTACACGCTGGTTTACTCAACCAGGCGGACCATCAAATGCTGCAAACACTGAATTATTTGCCGGAAATTCAATTTTAAACTCAACCACAATTTACGCTTACGCTGACACCGGAACTGTTCCAAATTGTACCGATGAGGAAGCATTTAACATCACGATTACAACCACACCAATTATTAATCCTGCAGATATTCAGAATATAAATACTTGCGCAACTTCTTACGCGTTGCCAAACTTAACTACTCCTGGTGCAAACTACTATGCAGGACCAAATGGTACAGGCGGTGTAATTGCTCCGGGCACAGTTTATACTTCTAATGCGCAAGTGTATGTATATGCGGTTAACGGAACTGCTCCAAATACATGTCCGTCGGCAAATGAGTCATTCAATATTACATTCTATAATGTAGATGAAGTTCCAGACGCTACTGTTTGTGGATCATATATCCTACTACCGCTTAATACCCCAGGAGCTGCTTATTATAACGCTCCTAATGGTGGCGGTGGTCAGATACCCGTTGGATCAGTCATTAACTCAACTAGCACGATTTACGTTTACGGTACTGCACCATTTACGCCTGCTTGTCCGAGCGAAACAAGTTTTATTGTAACGGTTAATCCATCGGCCGTAGCGAATCCGGTGCCGCAGAACCTACTCCGTGTGTGTGACTCTGATTCTAACCCAAATGATTTTATTACAGCATTTGACTTAGATACACTAACAGCTTCGATCTTAGGTAGCCAAGACCCAACATTCTATAGTGTTGAGTATTATCCTTCACCAGAAGATGCCGACTTCCAAACAAATGAAATCGTAACAGACAATGGACCGTTAACAGATACTTCGTTGAGCACCGTTTACGCCAGAGTTAGTGATGGTAGCACTTCGGGTTGTGAAGACATCGAACCTATTACTATCACTGTTATTCCACAACCAGCATCAGATCCGCTTTCTGGTATTATATGTACTGATGTTGTTACTGGACAAATTACGCTTCCAGTAATTGAAAGTGGTTACAGTTCGTCTTTCTATAATTTTAATTGGACTGATGACGCGGGCGTTACGGTTGCAACTACTCCAAACTTCAGTCCGTCTGCAGCTGGCGACTACCAACTGGTAATCACAGCGCAAGGCATTACGGGTTGTGAGTCGACGCCAATTCCTGTTAGAGTAATTGAATCGGCTAGACCAGCGGAAGTTACATTTGAAACTTTGGGTTGGTTTACGAACAGCCAGACTATTCGTGTACTTACAAATCCTGCTGACAATGGTACAAGATTCTTGTACTCAATTGATGGGCAACCAGCACAAAGCAGTAATGTATTTACAAACGTACCTTCGGGCGTTCACGAGATCGTAGTTTCTGACGTAAATGGTTGCGGCTCGTTGCCATTGCCGATTACCATTGAATTGGTTGATAGCATGAAATACTTTACACCAAACGGTGATGGTATTAACGATCGTTGGACGATTAAAGGTTTTGATCCATCGAATCCGGCGCAGGTATTCATCTACGACCGTTTTGGAAGATTACTTACGCAAATCTATACTGATGGCGACGGTTGGGATGGAACCGTAGCTGGACAACCACTACCTGGAACCGATTACTGGTTCACGATTCAGTACGTTGAAAACGGCGTTCTGAAAGAGTATAAATCGCACTTCTCGTTGATTCGATAACAATCAAAAAAAAGCTCCGAATTTCGGAGCTTTTTTTATGCACGATTCTCGCGTTAGGTGGCGGCGTGGAAATAAATGACTGGGAAACGGTTAAAGTTGCCGCAATAGCGGGCGACCGGCGGAAGCCACGCTATTGCGCTGCAACTTACCGTTGACCGGACATTTATTGCAGCAAGCAACCGACGGCGCCACGAAACAACTGCGAAGCAAACCCGCAGCGCCGGAACGCCCTACTAACCTGAGTTCGATAAAAAATCTTTGTCAGAACGCTGAAAATGAATAAATTGCAATATTTAGTTCCGTTAGAAATGAACGACTGAGACGCTAAACAGATAAACGGTCGCCTACTTCGTTAGAATTTTTT
>NZ_NOXX01000127.1 GCF_002251775.1 Flavobacterium aurantiibacter | reverse complement strand
AAAGGTTCTACCGCAAAGGACGCGAAGATTTCCGCAAAGTTCGCAGAGCGGTTTTTTTGTATTATTAAGATTGGAGTATTAAGTATTTAGACAAGAGTATTAAGTATTAAGATTTGATGAATTCACCACTTTTCGTTTCATTCTGCTCAACCAAATCCACGTATCGTCGTCGCCTGAGCCTGTCGAAGGCTGCGTTGTGTACATTGCGAAAAACTTTGTGGAACGTGTTGCTACACCTGAGCATGAGCCTCTAGAATGCCAACTTCCCCAATATTTAAATTCCCAAAATATTCAACTATCGCTATCTTTGCAGCCTACAATGCCAACCAAATGACCACTCAACAAGAACGTCTGCAACTTCTAGCCGATATGATTGCCTTTTCGGTAGTCGATGGAAAACTCCACGAAAAAGAATATCGTTTGCTCTCATACATCGCCGAGATGCTCCATGTCCCGCAGGAGGAATTCAAACAACTTTTCCATGCCGAACCGAAACCCAACGTGCTTCGCTCCGAATTCGACCGCATTCAACAATTCTATCGATTGGCATTACTCATGCATGCCGACGGTGTTTTGCATGAAAAAGAAGAAATTGCCATCTGCCAAAGCGCAATCGACATGGGGTTAAATCCATCTGCTTGCAAGCGTTTACTTGCGTTAATGAAAAGCGCTCCAAAACGAACACTCGATCCCGCGCTAATTCTTGATACATTTCGGGAACAACACAATTAAATGGATTTGGGCTCTTATTATTACGAGTTTACTATCAGCGTTGCCGTTTTTCGATGAGATTTTGTCTATTCTCTATGCGTTATTTTTAAAACGACCCGAGTTCCCGCTGCAGCACCATTCTCGTATAAATCTTCGTAGGTAACCGAATAAGTGGTTTCATCGGTATTTAGTAATTCCAGCTGCTTATCGATGGCAGAAGTAGCAAACGACTCATGTTGTACGCTCTTTTCTGTTAGTTCTTTCGAAGCTTTTCTTCCAATTCCGTTGTCGTAAATCGTGCACAACAAAGTGCTGTTGGTTTCAGTAAAGGAAATTTCTAGTCTCTTTTTACCTTTTTTATGCAACAAGCCGTGTTTCAACGCATTTTCAACAAACGGTTGCAAGATCATTGGAGGCAGGCTGTCAAAATCTGGATCTAGTTCGGTTCCCACATGTATGTTATACTCAAAATCGTCGTTAAAACGCATCTTCTCTAATTCTAAATATCGTTTTAATAATTCGATTTCAGCGCTTAGCGTAATGCTTCGTTTACCCGAAAAGCTCAAAATTTCACGGGTTAGCGTTGTAAAGTTTTCCATTTGTTTGTTTGCGACTACTTTATCGCCATACATAAACAAATGCTGAATACTGTTTAAAGCATTGAAAATAAAATGCGGATTCATCTGACTTTTCAAAGCAGTAAGTTCACTTTCAGTTGCTCGTTTTTCAGCCATTAACGTTCGTGTTGCTTCTTCGTAACTGGCACGCAACAATTCATTCTTCTTTCGGTTTTGATATCTTCTGAACAACGCAAAAGCCAATACTGCCAGCAACAAAAAAACAAGAATTAAAATCCAGATCGTGCGCTCTTGCGTCTGATTTTTTAAATCCGTAATTCGTTTTTCTTGCAGCAATCCCTTAATTTTTGATTCTTTCTTTTCCGATTCAAAAGCTTCCGATAATCTTGTAATAACTTGTTCTTTTTCAATAGTATACACGCTGTCTTTTTTGCTTTGGTAGAGCAAGAGCGTTTTGTATGCTTTTGAATAATTGCCGGTTTCAAACGCTAATTCATGGAGTTTTTGATAGGCAGTTAATAAGTTATGTTGGTCGTTAATGGGTTCCGAAACGGCAATCGATTCGTTCAATAAGGCAGTTGCTCGGGTGTAATCTTTTTTCTTTTGATAGCACACAGCAAGTTCGGCTAATGGTTGTCCGAGTAAATTCGACGCTTCGTTCTCTTTTGCAATTCGTATCGCTGCTTGCAAAAATGGAATCGCTTTTTCAAACTGATTTTGCTTATAATAGCACGAACCAATATTACTTTTCGCCAAAATGATTCCGAACGGTATTTTCGCAGATTCGCAGATTCGCAATACTTCTTCGTGACATTCAATAGCTTTTTGATATTGCGATACATCACCGTAAGCAATTCCTAAATTGGTTAGAATTGGCGCCCGTTTCGGATTGTCTTTAGAACCGGTTTCAAGTAAAATTTTGTCTGCTTCCTGTAGCAAGACCAACGCTTTTTCGAACTTTTTATCGCGTGTGTAAACCGATGCCAAATTGCTATTTCCGATGACGATGTTATCGGTCATTTTTAAACGAGTAGCTAAACGTAGGGCTTGTGTGTAATAGGTAACGGCTTTGTCGTATATCGCTTGTTGGTAGTAATAATTGCCCACACAGTTTAATGCGCGAATTTCTCCCAACGGATATTTGATCTTTCTAGAAATTTGCAACGCTTTCTGCGCATACGTTAAGTTTTTAGGCTGATTTGCAAAGGTGTTTGCCACACAAAAATCAACCAATAATTCAACACGAGCGCTGTCCGATAAAGTCCTTGCTTGCAGTTTTCGTTCGATTTCGTCTGGTGTTTGGGCTCGTAAAGCCACGCTCAAAAACAATAATAGGAACAGCAGCGCTTTTTTCATAGGTAAAGCGATTTTATCAACAACTCAAAATCAGCTTTCTTTTCCCGAGCCACCGGAATCCACTTTTCATTTTCGAACACAATCGAATTTCCGTCCTTACGACTGTACTTTTTTATGTTTTGAAGATTGATTAAATACGAGCGATGACAGCGAAAGAAATGTTCGTTCTGTGTCAGCAAATCGTCAAATTCCTTGATTTTTTTCGTCACTAAATAGCTTTTTGCCAAAGTAACAACATGCGTGTACGAACCGTCGGCTTCGAAATACAAAACGTTTTTTAAGTCTACGAAAGTGAGTCCATCGGAAAGCGGCAAAGCAATTTTACTCAGCCGTTGATCGGCCATACTTTCGCGTAGTAATTGAATCTGACTACTCAAATTTCCGGGCGACTGCTGCAAAACTTTTCGGCAAGCCATTTGCAACTTTTCAATGCTAATCGGTTTTAAAATGTAATCTACCGCCGAAACTTCGAAGGCACGCAAGGCAAATTCTGCGTAAGCGGTACAAAAAACGGTCTTAAACGGCGGATTTTCAAAATATTCAAACAAGGCAAAACCGTTTTCATTCGGCATTTCGATATCCAAGAAAACAAGGTTAGGGTGCAGGGAATTAATTTTTTTTACCGCTTCTTTCACAGTTTCGGCTTCTCCGATGACTTCAAATTCGGGCGCATGCTCGGCGAGCAAACTGCGTAAATGTTGCCGGGCATTAGCTTCGTCATCAACCAATAAAACTGTCATATTTCTTGTCTATGCTGTAAAATTAAAATTTTTGTTAACGTAAAAAAGCTTCCGTTCGTGAAGTATTTTATACCATTCGTGTAAATACATTAATTACGAGCAGATTGTGGTTTTAGTTTTGGTCTAAATTTTTAAGGAATTATGAAGAAAACTCTACTATCACTGCTCACGTACGCGCTGCTCCCCACAGCTGTTTTAGCGCAACAGCCCGTACTCAAATTTTCGTTTAACAATAATCTTACCTCAGACGACAATCAGACTACATTAACTTGCGCGTCGCCAGCTTACGGTCCGGCGCGAACAGGTACTACTGGTGCTTCGTATTTTTTTAACGGCAACGCAAGTTCTGTGGCTACCGGTAATATTCCGAGCTATCTGACTGGTTTGGCCAGCCGTTCAGTTACTTTTTGGGCAAATTTTAATGCACAGTTTGGTCCGGGTAACATTGATATGTTTGGACTTGGAAACGGAAGCATCAATAATGCTGGTTTCAGTTTGGGCATTCTCGGCGGAAGTAATCCAAGTTTTTACGCCGACAACGGGCAATTTGTGTACGCAAATGCTCCGATAACAAACTTCGCGGGTAACGTTTGGAACCACTTTGCAGTAACCAACGGTACAAATGGTTTTGTCGTTTACCAAAATGGCGTACAGATTTCGGCAATACCACAAGCAGTTATTAATTTAATTGGTGCTAATTTTTCGGTAGGTATGAGTAACGATTTATCTACTGGAAATACGTTCTATATGGACGATCTTGCTTTTTACGATACGCAATTAACGCCGTTGCAAGTCCAACAAATTGCAAACGATGCTGCAACACCAACCATTTCAGTTAATGTTAATCCTGTTGCCGACATCTACGCAACTGCTGTCTGTATTGTTGATGCCAATTCAAACGCTACAACCCTTACAGTAGAATATGGTACCACACCCGCGTTTGGAAGTGTTATTCAACTGCCAAACCAAGTTACCGGAACAAATACACAACTTATCTCAGTGCCATTATCTAACTTGCTTCCAGAAACAACGTACTACGTTCGCGCAACGGCGGTAAACGGTTTGGGATCTGCAACATCAAATACATTCACATTTACAACTTCTAGTTTTATTGTAGATGTGCCAATCATCCAAAATACTAATGTAATCGCAACATCGCCAACTTCTTTTACTGTCGATTTCGAAGTCAATCCAAGAGGAAGCCAAACTTTGGTTGAATTGCTCTACACGCCTTGTCCTAATACGCCTGCCATGCCCGTTAATATCGGCAATGCAACGCTTACGATTCCGGCAGGTCAAGGCTTTGTGAGCGGTAGTCTTACAGTAACCGGACTTTCTCCAAACACCGATTTTGCGTATTCCATTCGCGCTACAAACAGTGTTTCCAATGTGCAAACTCCCTATGCATGCACCGCTACTGTACCATCTGTGGCAGTAACATCAAATGTACTGAGTAACGTAACTACCAATTCAGCACAATTAGATTTCAGTGTTTTAGGTGCTAATATTGACGTAAATTATAACGTGTTGATTTATCTGGATCAAGGTTCTTTTGATGCCGATACCGCTGTTTTTGTAGCAACCTATTCGCAAATGGTATTAGACCTAACAGGACAGCAGATTTTCCAGAATTTAATTTCGGGTACTCCTTACACGTACCGCATAAGAGTGGAATCTAATTTGGGAGACATCATCAATGTCGATGGTAGTTTTACCACATTAACCAATGCAAATGCGCCGACACCCATCCACGAATTTAAATTCGACAACTCACATTTAGACACAATTGGCGATTACGGCTTTCAAACTGCCAGCGGAAATGCCAGCAGCTTTGCAAACGATCGTTTTGGAAATGCCGCTTCAGCCTTAAAACTTATTCCAGGTAGTTCGGTAACTGCAACGCCTCCAGCAAACCGTCCGTTACCGCAAGGAAATTCAGAAAGGACCATTTCATTTTGGGCAAACTATACCACGATTTTTCTTGAAAATAACATTTTCGGGTACGGCTCAACGGTGGCGGGACAAGGTTTAGGAATTCAGGAAAACAGTACTTTGGTTAATGTGTACTTGTGGGGATCGTCGCTCAACAATATTTTTTATCCCGGAACTATCATCACCAATAAGTGGTATCATTATGTAATCACGTATGGTAACGGACAGCTTAAGTTTTACCGCGATAACATCCTCTATTTCACAGGCTCAGCTAATTTAAATACGCAAGGAAGTACCATGCGTTTGGGCAGATTGCTCAACGAAGGCCCAACAGCAACCAATACCGTTGATGCGTTGGTAGACGATTTAAAAATCTACGATGTGGCACTTTCTGCTTCACAAGTTACCGAGTTATTCAATAACAATGCCTTGAGTGTTACTGAATTAATTAAAACAAAAAACACGGTTTCGGTGTATCCAAATCCAACCAACGGTATCGTTGAAATTGATAGCGAAATGCAAATTGAAAAAGTTCTCGTATTCCAGATGAACGGCCAATTGGTATTGGAATCTAAGCAAAGTAAATTCGATTTAAGTGCTTTGCCTTCAAATGTATATGTGTTGAAAATTGTTGATAAATCTGGTGAGATCAGCACCCATAAACTGATCAAAAATTAAAACAGTAGTAGTAGTTTTTTGGGAGAGGCAGTCTGTAAAGGCTGCCTTTCTTTTTTGGTGTAGATCTTTCGAATTAAAATTTGGGCGTTCCGGCGGGTCGTTCCTCCGGCGCCGTCGCGTGCTTGCTGCAATTCAAGCGGCAAAAGTCGTTTCGGCAACGGCTTTAAAAGGGCTCCTGGCGTCGCCTTGTAAAGCCAAGCCTCAATCTACTGTCGGCGCTTTCATTTCCGCGCCGCCCGCTAACGCAACAGCGTGCACGAACAATCATTCCAGAGAACGAATCGCGAAATCGATTACCTCCAGTCAGGTCGTAATTCAACCAACTCTGCGAGAGTTTAAAACTCTCGCAGAGTTGGTTGTAAATTTCTTTTCCTTTTCATGTCGCTCGGTAACGCAACAGCGTGCACGAACCATCTTTCCAGAGAACGAATCGCGGTAACGTTACCCGCGCAACCGATTGAGCCGATACCCCACAGCCGCATGTAGCGCAGCGGAATAGGCGAGGAGTAAAGGCGAAGGCGGGACGGGGCGGCACACAAATTTCCACCACTTGCCTGCCGCCGCGATGCGCCCAAATAAAAAATCTTGTGCTATTAAAATCAATTGCATAATTGCATGCTACCTAAATTTGTCGCAAAAAAAAGAATACCATAGCTAGTATTCTTCTTGTGTTTTCCGCAATCGGCGAAAATTATTAAACCTAGAGCAGCCGACTTTACCTATTTGAACATTTACAAAACGTAAG
Source organism: Flavobacterium aurantiibacter (assembly GCF_002251775.1). Lineage (GTDB taxonomy): Bacteria > Bacteroidota > Bacteroidia > Flavobacteriales > Flavobacteriaceae > Flavobacterium > Flavobacterium aurantiibacter. The sequence continues at coordinate 6,186 of NZ_NOXX01000127.1, read as the reverse complement.
CGCCCAGAATTTGATACACTTCGTTGATGTTGTTGCCGCCTTTACCAAATTGCTTGCTAATTGGCTGTGCTTCGCCGCGTACCCAAATCTTTAACTCGGCATCTAAATCCAACAAACCTGCGCTTTCTTTACTGAATTTGTTGATGTTCTTGTACGGAATGCTCAAGTACTCTGCCTTGCTGCCCACCAATTGTTTTTCCACTAAAATTAACCGTTTATTCGTAAAAATAAACTGATCTTTTATGATTTTATAGCCTTTTTCGATATGCTCGCCGGCTACGAGTATAGGCTGAAATTCTTTTTCTAAATCGGCAATATTGGCTTCAGAAGCGTTTCCTAAAATGGCATTAAAAATTCCCATGTGTATATTCGTTTAAGTGTTCAAAATTAAGTAATTGTTTTTAGCCAGCGCGCGGTATTCAAAACTCACAGGCTTTCACCAAAAGTAAGTAAGTTGTTGTCGGGATCAAGCATCGAAAATTCAAGCTGTCCCCACGGTTTTTCCTCCAAATTTCCGTTCGGATGTATCGGTACATTTCGCGATAACAGTTCGTTGTAAAAGCTTTTTATATCGCGTACGCGCAGGTAAATTTGTCCGTAATTTTCTTCGGGAACTAAATTTTCAAACAAGAAAAAATGAAGTTCGCAGTTGTCTTTTTCCAAAATCAGATACTCGGGATACGGCATTGCGCTCACATCGGCGAATTTTAAGAATTTCTCGTAAAATTCAACGGTTTGTGCTCGGTTTCGCATCGGAAGTTTCGGGTGAATGTGTTCAATCAATTGGTAAACAGATTATTGCTGATACTTTGTTTTATACTTCTCGTACAATTTGGTTTGGTGCGTTTGCAGATCGATGGAGCGGCCGTCGATGAATGCTTGTGTGATGTTATTTCCACGCATGTCGAGTGCATCGCCGGTCGAAACCAACAAAGTTGCCGATTTTCCTACTTCTAACGAACCGTATTGGTTGTCGATTCCCAAGATTTTCGCGGCATGTAACGTAATTAATTGCAACGCTTCTTCTTTGCTTAAGCCAAATCCTGCCGCAGTACCTGCCATAAACGGCAAATTGCGCGTGTTCATGCGTTCCATTTCCGAGCTGTTTTCCAAAGCCACGATAATTCCGGCTTTGCGCAAAATGGCAGGCATTGCATACGGTTTTTCTACCGGATCTGTGTCGTGCGAGATTAAGCTGTGAACGCGTTCGATTAGTACTGAAACCTGATATTTTTGGAGTAAATCGGTAATTTGATCAGCGTCGGAAGCGCCAACTAGAACAATTTTTTTGATGTTGAGTCGGTTTGCCATTAAAACCGCATCGGTCATTTGTTGCGCTTCGTTGGCATGAATATACAGCGTTCCACCATTTTTAAACCAGTTGGCAATAGCAAAATACGGCTCGTTTTCTTGTTCGTTAGTTTGGTTTTGGTAGGCAATGCCGATTTTCAAATAGTTTTCTAATTCGGCTACTTGCTTGTCGTAGTCTTTAGCAACCGATAGTTTTCCGCTGCCGTCCGACCAATCTCTGCCAAACGTTCGCGGGAAATTAATGTGAAGCCCTTCGTCTTCGTTAATGACGGCTTCACGCCAGTGCCAGCTATCGAGATTTACAATCGACGATTTTCCGCTGATGCGTCCGTCTCTTGGTGTGATTTGCGCCAATAAAATGCCGTTTTGTTTCGCCGTTTCAATCACTTTCGATTCAGTATTGAATGCGATAATACTTCGAACATTCGGATTGTATTTACCAATTTCGGCCATGTCGTCGCTGGCTTTAACGGCATCGATTTCGAGCAAACCTAAGGTTGAATTGGTCGCGATAAAGCCTGGGTAAATATGACTTCCTTTGGCATCAATCACTTTTTTGAAGCTGTTTTTTGGTGCCGAGTTTGCTGCACCCACGTAGGTTATTTTTCCGTTATCAAAACCGACAGCGCCACTTTCAATCACTTGCAGCGTACCAGTATGAATGATGGCATTGGTAATTAAAATCGATTCCGATTGTTTGGGTGCGGGTTGCGCTTGTGCTGTAAAGAAAGCAAGCGTAAATAACGAGATATATAGTGTTAACTTTTTCATTTTATGGTTCTAAGGTGTCGCAGTGATAGTGCTTTGGTTCGGTTTTTTTCGGCGGAATGGTAATCATTCCTTTATTTTTCTCTTCCAAAAGTTGACTAAAAATCTTCCCTTTGTCGGCATGCATTTGCAAACGAAGTTTTTCGGCTTGTTCGCGATCGAAGTAAATAGTTCCGTCAATCAAGGTTTTTTCTGCCTTAGCGTAAACCGAAAGCGGATTTTCAGACCATAAAACCAAATCGGCATCTTTTCCTACCTTAATACTTCCCACGCGATCGTCGATATGGAGCATTTTCGCCGGATTTAATGTCACAAATTTCCAAGCATCTTCTTCACTCACACCGCCGTATTTCACTGCTTTTGCTGCTTCTTGGTTCAGTCGGCGCGACATTTCCGCATCGTCTGAATTAAATCCAACTAAAACACCTTGTTTGTGCATCAGTGCGCCGTTGTATGGGATGGCGTCGTTAACTTCAAATTTATATGCCCACCAATCAGAGAAGGTAGAAGCTGCCGCGCCGTGTTTCTTCATCTCGTCGGCCACTTTGTATCCTTCCAAAATATGCGTAAACGTATTCACTCTAAAATTGTATTTCTCCGCCAAATTCATGAGCATCAAAATCTCCGATTGTACATAAGAGTGGCAGGTAATGAAACGTTTCCCATCGAGAATTTCCACTAAAGTTTCTAGTTCAGCGTCTTTTCTCGGAGCTAATCCTTTGCTTTTGGAAGCGCGGTAGTCGGCCCATTCCTTTTTATACGCCACCGCTTTATCAAAGTAGTAGGCAAAAGTTTGCTCAACCCCCATACGCGATTGCGGGTAACGCGACGGATTTTGAATGCCCCAATTGCTTTGCTTCACATTTTCACCTAACGCAAATTTTATGAATCCCGGTTGGTTTGGAAACAATAAGTTTGCGGCATTTTCGCCCCATTTTAATTTTATGATTGCCGATTTTCCGCCAATCGGATTCGCGGAGCCGTGCAGCAGTTGCGAGGTAGTTACACCACCCGATAAATTCAAATAGATGTTTAAATCGGTTGCATCGACCACATCTTGTATACTCACTTCTGCACTCGAATTATGTCCGGCTTCGTTTACGCCACTAGAAATAGCGATGTGCGAGTGCTCGTCGATGATGCCGCTCGTTAAATGTTTGCCTGTTGCATCGATTACTTTTGCAGTGCCCGCGGCTAAATTTTTTCCAACGGCTTTAATTTTTCCGTTGCTTACTAAAACATCTGTTTGAACGAGTATGCCTTCTTTTTCGTTGGTCCAAACGGTTGCATTTTTAAATAACAGGTCTTCTTTCGTTGCTTTATTAGCGAGACCATAAGCGCCGTTCGGGAAACGCGCAGGCAAAACTTCGTAAGGTTTTGGTGCTTTTTCAGGTGTTGCTTTTTCTGCAGCTGCTGTTTTCTGTAAAGTAAAAGGCACAGTTTTATTATCGAGTAAAACCGCTGTTCCGGCTATATTTTCGGCATTAACCACGTTGGCTGAGAGTCGATTAAAATTCGTGGTAAGTGAGTCGGCGGGTTTTAACAACAGTTGCAAACGGTCGCGTGAATAGCTTAGTTTGGAGTTGTATTTTACGCCGGCCAAGTCGGTAACTTCCGATTGTGCTGCTGCCGTAGTTCCAGTGATTTTTACCGTAAATTCCTGATTGTTCATACTGAGTTTGTACGTACCGCGAATGTCGATTTGTTTGCGATCTGCCAGCACGTAGGGAACTCCTTGCGTGTACGTTTCATACCAAACGGTTTCGGGTGTAAATAGCGGACCGTTAGCAACGATGAAATTTGCCTGTTTGCCTACAGCAATGCTTCCCATTTTCGAATCCAAGCCAACTAATTTGGCGGGTGTTGTGGTAAGTGCTTCAAGAGCTTTATCGGGGCTTAAGCCATATAGTATTGCCTTTTGAACATTGGCTCGAAACTCGTCTGTCTTTTTTAAATCAGCTAAAGTAAAGGCAAACGGAATGTTGTTTTTTGCTAAAGAAGCCGCATTTGCAGGTGCTTGATTCCAATAAAGTAGGTCGGAAAAGTCGATCTGATTGGCAAGGTTTGCATCAGAAACGTCGTAGGCTTCAGGAAACGCAAGTGAAGTGATTACGGCACTTTGCGTTTTTTTCAAATCGTCTAAAATTAGATAATCTGTTCCGCTGGTTTTAACGATGGTTTGAAATCCGAATTCTTGGTGAAGTTTTAGGGCACGAAGCGCACTTTGATGATCGCGTACTTCGAATATTTTAGGAAGCGATAATTGTTCGTTAAACGCTTGTAAGTCGGCATCTTGAATACCGTTGTTTTTTGCCCAAATAGCGTCGTTATAAAATTGACGTAGCAAAGCAATGCTTCCCATCAACGAACTTGGATACGATTGTATGGCTGCCACACTCCGATCGAAGCTGTAAAACGTTGCCGATTTAGGATTGAGAATGCGTTTAGCCGAATTTTCGAGCAGTAGCGAAATAGCGGCTCCCGTTCCGCGAACAATGCCGTCGCGCTGGTGGGTAACTACTGTTGAGAATCCGTTCTTTAAAAACGACTCTGCTCTTTCCGAATCAAAATTAAACAGCGACACGGCTTGCTGATGCGCTTTGATGTTGTCGTTCCAGTAAAAGCCTTTTGCCGGTAAATCGTAAACAGGTGAATTGCGGTAGTTTGAATTGGGTTTTGAAATTCCGAAATTGCTGTAAATGTCTATGAATGAAGGATAAACAGATAATCCTTGCAAATCTTCGACAAGGTAATTTTTAGGAACACTCAAATTTTGACCTACTGCTTTGATGATGCCATCCGAAACTAAAATTGTGGCATTTTCAAGCAATTGTCCGTTTCCTGTGTAAACTTTACAATTCGTAAATGCTTGATTTTTTGTGGTTTGAACCTGAGTAGATTCGTTGTTGGGAAAGTAAATTTGACCGTGAAGTGCTACTGGCAGAAACAGCAGCAAAACCTTTAATTTTTTAAACATACTGTAAGATTATCGACCAAATTTAGTAAAATACGGTTGAGTGACCTTGTTAAATGATAAATCTGCTTGAAAACTTCTCTTTTTTAATATTTACGGTTTTTCCGTAAAATTATTTTTCAGCACCTTTTTACCTTCGCTGCATCTAAGCCTAATTTTTTGAATATATGCCTTTAGTTAAAATTTACGGAAGTGCCGTTTTTGGTGTCGATGCAACCACTATTACTGTTGAAGTCCACATGGACAAAGGAATTGGCTACCATTTGGTTGGTTTACCCGACAGTGCCGTTAAAGAAAGTAGTTACCGCATTGCAGCTGCGCTGAAGAATTCGGGCTATAATTTTCCGGGAAAGCGAATAACTGTGAATATGGCGCCAGCCGATTTACGCAAGGAAGGATCGGCCTACGACTTAACCCTGGCAATCGGAATTTTAATCGGTTCGGGACAGTTACAAGCGTCTGAAATCGAACAATTTATCGTCATGGGCGAATTGTCTTTAGACGGTAGTTTGCAGCCCATTCGCGGTGCACTGCCCATTGCCATCAAAGCAAAAGCCGATGGATTTAAAGGTTTTTTACTTCCGATACAAAACGCTGCAGAGGCGGCTATCGTTGCTGGTTTTGATGTGTATGGCATTTCTAATTTGTCGGAAATTGTTGGTTTTCTTTCCGGACAACTCAGTTTAACGCCTCAGCAACCTCAAATAGCTGTACCGCAAGAGCACGAATTGGAACGCGATCTCGATTTTGCAGATGTAAAAGGACAGGAAGGAATTAAACGCTGTATGGAAATTGCTGCTGCAGGCGGACACAACATCATTTTAATTGGCCCACCCGGATCGGGAAAAACAATGCTTGCCAAACGGTTGCCTTCTATTTTACCTGAAATGAGTTTGCAAGAAGCGCTCGAAACCACAAAAATTCATTCGGTAGCGGGAAAGGTAAAATCGGCAGGATTAATTTCGAGACGACCTTTTCGGAGTCCGCACCACTCGTGCTCGTCGGCGGCTTTGGTTGGTGGCGGTAGTTTTCCACAGCCTGGAGAAATTTCTTTGGCGCATAACGGCGTTTTGTTTCTCGACGAATTACCCGAATTTAAACGCGAAGTTCTCGAAGTGATGCGCCAACCTTTA
>NZ_NOXX01000149.1 GCF_002251775.1 Flavobacterium aurantiibacter | reverse complement strand
TGCTGCTACTGGTGTGAAAGTCGGAACTGTTAATGCGTTTACAGTAACTGTAACTGCATTACTGGTAGCCGAACTACAAACACCGTTAGTAACAACCGCGCGGTAGTAACGAGTAGCTGTTAAAGTACCCATTTGCGCAGCCGTTAACGTGGCAGCAGTAGCTCCAGAAATGTTAGCAAAAGCATTGTTATCAGAAGATACTTGCCATTGGATTGTACCTGTATTACCTGTTAAAGTGATATCAGCAGGCTGTGTACCTGTACAAATGGTTTGATCTGATGAAGCAGTACCAGCAACAGACTGGTTAACAACAACGACTGTTGATGCTTGCGGTGAAGAACAGCCAGTTGCGGGATTAGTCACAACAACAGTATAAGTGCCAGCTGATGACGCAGATGCTGGCAATGTTGGATTCTGTAATGAAGACGTAAACCCATTAGGTCCTGTCCAAGAATAAGTAGGTATAATAGGCGTAAAAGTTATACTCTGCCCGTTAACTAAGCTAGAAGCATTAAATGAATACAAATCAGCGATGGTACTACTTGTCTGAACTCCAACAGTTGCGGAAATCCCAGAATCATACAGAGAATCCCCGAAAACAACATCCTGATAAACGAAGTTTATAGCACGTGTAACAGTATTAAGCTGTACTTGAAAAGTAATTGAACCTGTAGTAAAGGAATCGTGTGCTGCATTGGACCACTGAATAATAAATACATCTCCAACCGTTCCTGTTCTGATCGACGCTCCCGTTTGAATGTCTAAATCGTCCCAATAGGGTGCTATAAAAATATTACCCGCAGTATTTGCTGTACTAGGCAGAGCGGCATTTCCGGCAGCAATATCACCTAAACTAGACCCAAGTACCAGAACACCGTTCATACCAACCCGTGCAGTTGTGTAGGTAGTCCCGTTTAAAGTAAACGCAGGTATAGTTAAGTTGTGCTCTGAATCATCTGCCAAAGAGGAGGTCACCGCAGTACCAGTCGATAGAATATCAATGAAACTAACTCCACTATTTGGATTAATAGTAAATCCAGGTAAGGTAACTAATGAAGCCGATAAATTTAAACTAGATCCAACGCAAACAGGAGAATTAGATCCAGCAGTGGCCGCAACAGGCGCAGCGACAGAAACAACAAATGTCGAAGGTGTTCCTGAACAACCATTAAATACTGGCGTAATAGAAAGCGTTGCTGTTCCTGCAATAGGTGTAAAAGATGGAATCGCAGTTACTCCCGTCTGATTTGATAAACCTATAGCCGTACCTCCTGATATATTAAACGTAACACCCGATGGTGTGCCCGTTAAAGAAATCGGGGCGGAAAGGACTCCTGGGCAAAACCTCGGTAACGACGTTACAGTAACCACTGGTCGGAAAACAGTTAGTACAGCACTCGCCGACTGTACATCCGCACAAATTGGAGCATCGTAAACAATTCTATAAAGATACGTACCCACTGGCGTGGCATTGGTAGTAGCAACAGTCAAAGTGCCAGTATCGCCACCTGAGTAGGTAGCACCTGCCGGCGTACCATTTACTACATTAGTCCACGCTACACCATCAGGAGAGTACTGCCACTGTCTACCTGCAATTACACCAACAGCATTAGAGGTGAAAGTCGACGAACCTCCACTAAAACAAACTGTCTTGTTAACAGGATTATCAGAAACTGATATTTGCTGATTGACATTTAGAGCTGCTGAACTAGAAATAACTGATGTCACAGTTCCGGCTATTACAACTCTATATCGAAATCCATTAAGTGCTAAAGGAACACTTGCCACAATCAAAGTAGCAGTATCAACTCCAGAATAGACAGCATCGTTAGTTAATGGTGTCCAAACAGTTCCTGTTCCCGGATTTGACTCCCATTGATACGACACTATATCACCGTTTCCTACTACTGTGTACTGAACATTAGTTGCTCCTTCACAAACGGTAACATCAGTAGGTTGGCTTGTGATACCAGTATCTCCAACCGTCAACAATGCAGCGTCCGTCGTTTTAGTTGAACAGATACCTTGACCCGTAACAACTACTCTATACAAATAGCCGTTGTAACTTGCCGGAACAGCAGTTAATGTTAAAGTAGCTGTATTTGAGCCTGTAGTAATTGCATCATCAACTACTGCTACAAAACCGCTACCTGTATTTACCTCCCACTGATAAGTTAAACCGGTTCCGGTCGCATTCACAGTAAAAGAAGTATTTCCATTTGTTACAACTGCCTGAGAATCAGTATTAGAAACAATCGTAACTGCTTGACTAATAACAACAGTTTGTGGATTTGGCGCAACAGTAACGCAAGTTGCATTAGTGATGGTTGCACCAATCACTGTTGTTCCTGCCGTCAACGCAGTTACAACTCCATTACTGTCTACAGTCGCAACTGACGTATTCGAGGAAGTCCAAGTAACTCCGGGAGTTGTTGTATTAAAATCTAGCGGAGTGCTTTCTCCAATACAAAAAGAATTACCACCACCAGTTATAGGGGCTATGTTAATAGAATTATTAGTTACAGTAACTTGTTCTGTATCTACACATCCCAGCGGTGTAGTTGAAGTTGCAGTATATTGCGTAGTCGCAGCTGGTCTTGAATAAACGGTAATCGTATTTTGACCAGAATATGGCACAGTGGCAGCTACATCTGTAAATAAATCAGTTGTTGGCGACCAAGTAATCGCAATATTACTTGGAGTATATCTGTAAATTCTGCCAGCGGCTGGCGGAGTAGTCAAAGTATTATTTGCAGTCGTAGTACTTGCTGTATTATTTGAAAACGTAATACTACTATATATGGTTGGACTGACAGTAAAACCAGCAGAAGCAGACGACGCAGTACCCATAGCACCGTATCGATATTCAATGACATTAGTTGTTTCATACAACCAAGCTTGCATTACGGAATTCGCTGGAGAAAAAGTCGAACCTGGAACTCTTACATTCCACTCCACTACTAAAATTCGGTTAGGTGCAGATCCCAGTACTCGTGCTCGAACATTACCATTTGTACCAGTTGCCAAATCGTCCCAAAGCGGATAAATTTTAGGTGTATTGGTTGCACTTGTAACAGCATTTGTAAACTGACTAGTAGCAACATTGGTTCCAAATAGCAACCAACCATCTGGAGAAACCGAGAAGTCATTGTAAGTGACACCGGCAAAAACGAACGGGAAGCTGATTTGAGTCGAACTCGCAGTTGGTGTATCATCAACAGCAGAGTCAATAAGTACACTTGCACTACTCATGTCTGCAAGGCTACCACCTGTTTCAGTTGAAAATACATACAAAGGTGCATTAGCCGTTAAGGTACTAACACCATTATTACAAACAGTTAAAGGACTAGCAGTAATAGAACTTATGGTTGGATCTTGAACGTTAACAACTAAGGTAGTAACTGCTTGACAACCTGAAACAGAGTTCGAAGCAGTTAGCGTATAAGTGGTAGTCGTAGCTGGGCTAAACTGCCAACCATTTACAGCGTCTCCCGTTCTATTCGTGTCTGGAGACCAAACATACGTATCAAAACTTCCAGCACCTTGCGTAATGGTGATTAGAGAGGATGCAGAAGATGGACAAACAGATGTTGCTGTAGATGATAACTCGAAATTAGGCGACACATCAATTGTCGCAGTAACAGGAACTCTATCAGAACTGCAAAAATCTCCTAACCTCCAATTATAGAAATTATAAAAATATCCAGCACCAGCAGTACTAAAAGAATTTCCAGTAATAGTCAGTCCAGAAGACGGTCCATAAGTCGCTGCAGCCCCTGCACTATTTCGAAGCAACGTAGCAGTCGACGCAGCGCCAAGCTGTAATCGATATCCTGTACCAGGATTTATAAAAAAGTTTATTGGTACTCGAACTGGTGTTCCTACTACAGTTGCCGTCGAATTAGCTTGAGCCGCAGTTACTGTAAAAGCAGGAGCTGTCTGTAAGAGCGTTCCCGCTGAATCCCTTAGCTCAATTACCACAGAACCTGCAGTGGTTGGAAATACCTCTACGTCTACAAGCACTGTGCTTTGAGTCGCATCAAAAATCATATAAGATCCTGTGAATGATGTTCCAAAGGCTCCAATCGAAGGATTGGCAGGACCAAGATTAGGTGCGAAAGCGCCTGACCTAGCTGATGCATAAAAAGTTGTGGTTGTTGGAAGAAACGGCGTAGTAAAATCATTACCTGTGGCAAGAGGTGAACCTCCAGTTGGTGAATCAAACCAATCTATTACAGTTGCTCCATTTCCAGATGCCGATAAAGTCACAGACCCTGGACCGCAGCGATTAGCAGGCGTTGTGCTAGTTACCTGGTTTGTGAAAGCAACAGTAACCACACTTGACGGTACCGGAGTTCCAGCACAAGAAGATACTAATGCACGATATTGAGAGACAACTAACGGAGCAACGGTTGCTGTTGCGCTTGTAGCTCCAACAATATCATTCCAAGTTAAACCAGAATCAGTAGAAACTTGCCACTGGTAAGTTAATCCTTCACTGGTACCCAAATTGTTCACATTACCAGTTAAGCTTAAATTACTAGATTGACCAGCACAAATAAAATTGCTGCTTGCCACCGCAGTTGTTGCAGGTGCAATATTACTAACAATTGAAACAGTAACAACAGACGACAATAATGCATTAGTACAGCCTGTTGTTAAATTAGTGTACGATAAAGCGTAGCGCGTTGTTTGCGTTGGATTTACCGTTTGCGAAAACAAGTTTGTACCCGATGCAAACGTTACAAAACTAGATGCATCGTAAGGTGGAGTCGTTGAAGCCGACCAAACTGTTGAATAATTTGAAGGCGGCGTAAAACGATAAGCAAAGGGAGAAGTAATAGGATTTTGTGGATTCGTGCTGGCAGCGGTACCAGAAGCATAAGCCAAAGTACCAATAGTGCCATTTCCATTATTAATACCTACTAGCTTGTTTCTATCAACATTTGTTGAGCTAGTAACATGAACCTCAACAACACCTGTAGTTTCATAAAAGATAGCTTGTGCGGTACTGAATCGAGTATCGCCAAACTCCTTAACATTTTCGAAACTAACAACAAATCGTCGGTTTGGGGTTTCACCTTCAACCCAATAACGTAAAGCACCGCCATTAGTACCTTCTAAATCGTTATCCATTGCCAAAACAGCAATCATATTGAAAGGTTCACCAGTGCTTGGAAGTGTGGTAAATGCAAAATCTGAAACATTAGCAGAGGTTGCAGTCCCCATAAAAACGGTTCCATTTGTACTTATACTTACCGAAGAGTAGGTAGTTCCAAAAAAATTAAAGTTAAAGCCTATCGGAATATTGCTCCAACCTGCATCATCTAAATCCGATGCATCATCAAAAGACAGGTTTGGCGTAACATTTATTACACCGCCATTTACTAGAGTTACAGCAGATGATGGCGCTGCTAAAGGAGCATGTGGTATTTGAGAACTAGTAAATGTACCAGCAGCTAAATCGGAAGTAAGTATAGCAGAGCCTGTTGCACAAACTCCATTCACATTTGAACTCAGAGTAGCTAAAGGCAGAGGGAATACGCTGATCGTAAAATCTCTTACAACTGGTAAACAACTTGGATTAGCAACAGGAGTTCCAGTAACTCGGTATTTCGTCGTAGCTGATGCAGCGTAGGTTAAAACGCCGTTAACATCAGAAGTAATTGTTCCAGGTCCTTCGACAACCGACCAAACATAAGTCATAAATGGATCATCGGTAGAAGAAGCAGTAAGAACCCCTGTTCCACCAGTACCACAAAAAGAAGTGTCACCGGTTGGAGTGATGTTTATTTGGGGAGGAGTATTAACAGTAACTGTAACCGGTACACGCGGAGAACTTTCGCAAGTTCCAACCACTTCTGTTACAAAGAAAGTAGTTGTCGTACTAATGGAAGTTCCATACGTATTTGCTGAACTGGCCTGTAAAGGACTGCCTCCCGTTGGGTTGGCATACCATCTGAAAGTTGGGGTCGCTGCCCCGCTAGTTGATGTCACAGATGCTGTAGGAATGCCCGGCCCACACTGTACCGAATTCGAAGCAGTTGGTGCACTCGGTAGCGGTAAAACAGTTATGGTTGTCGCCGCAGTTCCTGAACAACCTTGAGCATTGCTAAAAATAGCCGTATATGTTGTAGTCGTAGTTGGGTTGATCACCAGAGGGTTTGTGTTTCCGACAGTAGTTGTACCGTCTGACCAACTAAAATTCGATAAATCTGCCAAGGCAACTCCATTAAATGAGAATCTTGGACGCAGAGAATTGGTTGTATTCGAACCAAACGAGGCAGCATTAACAAACCCACATAAAGTACCCGGGGAGGTATTGTCCGATCTACCGATAGCACTACAGGTAAAGGAAAGCGTGTCAGCAAGCATAGGTACTGTTGTTGTCGAGCTAGCATCAGGTACTTTACTCCAACAAAAAGTAACCACAACATTAGACACTCCATCCCATAAAAATGGCGTTGAGAAATTTAATGTATTAACTCCGAGGGTTGGTGAATAAGCACCATTTGTTCCAGATCCCGAGAAAACGCTTGTCAAGTTTGAACTAACCATCGGAAATGCCGCAACAGAATTTGAAGTATTACCCATACTAACATTAAATCCTTCGTAACCACTGAAAGCCAGGGTCGTTTCAAAACTCAAGGAAGTAATATTACCACGGCTCAAGCCCGCACTAGTTAACTCAGAAGCTCGTATTATGTACTGTGTTTTTTGACCACCCCAAAGACCTGAGAAAAAGGTACCCCCAATTGTTGAAGAGGTTGTTCCACCAAGACCCAATGTTCCGCTCATGGGAGCACTAAAAGCAGCAGTTAAAGTAACCGGCTGTCCAGCGCAAACGCTTGAAGATGTTGTGGTTACAGTTGGATTAAAGCCTTCAAAGGGCGCATCTTTGTAAGAGTTACCAGATACCTGTGAATTTAATCCAATAGAATTAGTTGCAAAAACACTCCAGCCAACAGAAGCATTTACTGGCGTGGCTGCTGGAATAATACCTTCCCAAATGTTGCCCCCAATGTTAGTCATTGCAATTGGACTTTGGTTTACGCCATTGAAAGCATATCGAATTTGAGCAGATGAAATAGTTCCTGAAACAGTTGTGATAGTTGCGGAAATAGTTCTACTAGAAGCAACACATTGATTTGCTGCCGGACTAATATTTAAAGCCGTAATCGATGGAGCTGGAGATACTCCAGAGAATTCGTCAGCACCTACATCTGGAGCAGAAGTACTTCTCAAGTCTCCCGAAAAATCATCTGTTATCCCTGAAACAGGAGAACCACCGCTCTCTAATTGAGTTGCAACGGACGGATCAATCAACAAGAAGTTATTCGACGAACCCGTTGTACTTAAAAAAGTTGGTGCTGTTGAAAACGAGAACGAATCGCGCGGGCTAACTCTTGTTTGATAAGCCGCTATGCTGGCGTCTGTATTCGTCCCGTCAGTAAAAATGCTACCCGAAGAGAAAAATGAATTATTATTTGACGCCGACGCATAAGAAGTTAGTGTAGTTGTAGATCTTCTATGGGCAACAGTCAACCCTGTACCGTTTGCTGTCGATGTGTTTACAAAAATATTGTTTCTTAAGTTTACTGTTGGTGTTGTTGAAACAGAAATTGCACTTGAACCAAACAAAGCTCCTGTACTAGAACCATTTAAGAAAACCGTGTTATAAAAAGCATTTACTGTAGTTCCGCCTGAAACATTAATACCTACAAGAGGATTCACTGCATTCGCTGCTGGCGTTCTTAAGTCTCCTATGATATTGTTTGCTAAAGTAACCGTTGTCCCCGAAGTAACAGAAATTCCATTAACTGCGGAACTAGCACCTGAGCCTAAAATATTATAAATCTTATTTCTAGACACCGTTGTATTCGAAGCACCACTTACAAGTATCCCTGTGGCTGTTGCCCCAGTTGTTGACAATGTATGGACAGTGTTGCCAGTAATATTTATGGCTGTTGAAGTATTCGAAGAACTAATACCAATGACGGTGCCACCAGTTCCTGTTGAACTTAAATTACTGACCAAATTTGAGGCTACCGAAACAAGGGTCGCTATATTTCTAGTATCACCTAAACTTATACCCGTAATAGCAGCCTGTCCGGTTATATTCGTTACCGTATTATTTGAAAGAGAAGATGTTCCACTCCAATACGGAAATGTCATAGCAGTTACTGCGGATGTACCGGCAGTCCAATTACTTAAGGTGTTTCCAGACACTGTTCTAGTTGGACTTCCACCTGTAGCTCCATCATTGTAAGAAAAACCTGTCAATGAAGAGGCGCCTGTAACTGTGATATTAGAAAAATTATTGTTTTGACAGTTAGACACAGCACCAGTGGGCGTGAATCCACCATCTGTTATCAAAGTTGTACTTCCAGCTGCGCTTCGGGTAAAAGTTCCGACAATGGAATTTCCGTTAACAGTCTTTGTTGACGACGCTGATGGGCCTGTAAAACCTATATTAATGAAGGTAACCGTTCCGGTCGTACTCAATGTAATATTACTAAAAGTATTTCCGTTAACTGTCGTAGTTAAATTAGTACTTAACAATGAGATAAATGTTACCGCAGCGGTTGGCGACGCAACAGTATGACCAAAATTGCTAAAATCGTTATTGCTGATACTGACAACACTAGTGGTGCTTGCAGACCCTTGCGGATATGTAATACCATTAATAGCGCCTGAAGTTACACCTGACCTTAGGGAAATTGAATTATTACCAATTGTATTTGTGAATGTTCCAGTAGGCGTAGCTGAAGCTAACGGCACTTGAATACCATTAAGAGTTCCACTAGTTACACCTCCATTTGAGCTCGTAATAGAATTATATGAAACATTAAAACCAATACTATTTCGAATTAATATACCATTTGCACTTCCTGAAACATTTGAATAACTTGAAAAAGTCCCTGTGGTACCAAAATTCGAAATTGTATTGGCTGTCCCTGCACTTGATCCTCCAATATCTACACCTGTATTCATATCAGCTGCAGCCGTAGGACCAATTACAACGATTCCATTATTGACGTTACTGACAGAGTTACTGTAAATCCTAAGATTATTGTTTCCACCAGCCGTCGTTGTAGCTGATACCGCAGTAGTCACTGCAGTAGCAGAGTGCGTTGAATTTGCATAGATACCAAAAGTGTTTTGGTAGTTTCTGTTTAAAGAAATCGTGTTTCCCTGAATTGTTACGTTCTGCGAACCATTCGTAGTTGACGCATAGAACAACGCAACCCCAAACTCAGTCATGTTATTGGCCAGTGCCCCAGTAGTTGTGTTTGCAGCATTTTCCGTCATCACAAAACCGCTGATGGTAATAAAATCACCACCAATAATTTTAATGATCGCATCGTTTAAAAGACCAGACGCCTGCGGTGTTCGAGCTGTTAAAGTAAACCCACCACCGTTTAGAGTGATTGTATTTGTCGCTGTTCCCGACGCCGTAATGCTATAACCACCCAGAGGGGCAGTCTCATTAGCTGTGAGCGTGATAGAAACCGGCGACGTTATAGTCGCAGCATTTAATGCAGTAATAGCCGAAGCTAAACTAGGATAAGTTGGATTTAAGCCAGATCCACCATTAGTTGTAACTTGGGCACTACTTGCAAAAATACCAAAGACAAAAAATAAAACCGAAAACAAAAGCCGGTTTAATTTCGTCGTTTTGAGTCCATATCGCAACGAACTCAAAAGATTGTAATTTTTACACATAGTTTATAATTAATTAATAACGGCTAAAAGTAGAAAAAAAAGTTAACAATCGTAAGATTTTAAAGAAATATCAAAGTATAACATAAAATGTTTTTCTATAAAAAGACTAATCACGGCGCTTTTTACAGAATTTTGCGCAAAGTCGATAATTAAGACCGCTAAACTCCTCGAGCTCCAATGTTATCAATATGTTAAGAAAAAAGGCTTTGCGTTTAATTTAACACAAAGCCTTAACAAAATACTAACTATCTAGAAATTTACTTCCTGTAAAACGCGTTTTTTTCTAAATAATCAAACACTTCCAAAGGAACTAATGGTCTGATATTCTTCCCTTCACGCAACATCGAACGAATCTGGGTCGCCGATAATTCAATAATCGGTGCATCTACCCAATGAACCGATGTCGGATATGCACCTCTATTGATATCTGTATCTTGAACTCTCGGATAAACGTAAATCGAATAGCGCTCCAATAACAAATCGCCATTCTTCCAAGAATGAATCTGACTCAAATTATCCGCACCCATAATCAAACTAAACTCGTGCTGCGGAAACTTGTCTTCTAAATGTGCCAACGTATGTATCGTGTAATTGGGCTGCGGCAACTTAAACTCGATATCGCTCCCCTTGATTTTATGGTAAGATTCCGTCGCCAAACGAACCATATGCAAACGCTGGTAATCGTCGAGTAAGGTCGACTTCTTTTTATGCGGATTGTGAGGCGTAACCACAAACCACACCTCCAGCAAGTCGGTATGCTCAACCAAATGATTGGCAATTATTAAATGACCTATATGTATGGGATTAAACGAACCAAAAAACAAACCGATTTTCATAGCTTACAGCTCCTCCGAAGCTTGAACTAATCGCAAAAAATCCGAAACCAAACGATATGCATCCGTCTTGGCGTATTCCAAATCGTAATTTTTCAAAACTACGTCGAAATCTTTCGCTGCTTCCAACTCTCTGGTAGCCTTTGCCAAACGCATGGCTATCTTTTCTTCCGATTCTGTCTGGCGGTTGCGCAACCTGCGCTCTAATTCTTCAACCGAAGGCGGACTCACAAAAACGGCCAACGTCCGATCCGGAAACTGCTGCTTGATGCTCAATCCTCCTACCACATCAATATCAAAAATCACATGCTTGCCCGAACTCCAAATGCGTTCCAATTCGCTTTTCAAAGTCCCGTAAAAATTATCTTTATAAACTTCTTCGTATTCCACAAAAGCGTCTTCTGCAATCTTTTGCTGAAAAGCTTCGGCCGATAAAAAGTAATAATCCTGACCGTCGATTTCATTTCCACGCTTCGGACGAGAAGTTGCCGATATCGAAAAATCCAAATTCAATTCCTTCTGCGAGAGCAAATAGCGAACAATCGTCGTTTTACCTGAACCCGACGGCGCCGAAAAAACCAAAAGCTTACCCTTTTTCATCATTTTTTACTTGCTGCTACAACACATTCAAAATCTGTTCCTTTATTTTCTCCAATTCATCTTTCATCTGAACCACCAAACGCTGCATGCCCGCATGATTCGCCTTCGATCCCATCGTATTGATCTCTCGACCCATTTCCTGAGCGATAAATCCTAACTTCCTGCCGTTTGCTTCCTGACCTGCTAAGGTTTCTATGAAATAATTCAAATGATTTTCTAAACGAACTTTCTCTTCCGTGATATCGTATTTCTCTAAATAAAAAATCAACTCCTGTTCAAAACGATTCTCATCTACTGCTTCTTTAAGTTCGGCCACAGCAGTTCGCAAGCGCGTCTTTACCGTCTGCAAACGTTCGCCATCCAAATGCAAAGCCTCATTCATCAAAGTCATAATGTTTGCAATCCGATGTAAAAACTCTTTCTCCAAAGCCACACCTTCCGATTTGCGAAAAGCAATCAAATCATCCATCGCTTCGTTTGCCAGCTGCGCAACGGCTTCATACTCAATCGCATCTATGTCCTCACGCTCGGTCTTTAAAGCTTCGGGCATTCGAACAGCCATTTTCAACAACTCAATCGTATCCTCGGTATGGTACACTTGCTTGAGTTGCTCGACATAAAGTTTCACAATGGGCACGTTTACTTTGGCAGGCGCTACTTCAGTGGTATGCTCCAAATAAATATTGAAATCTATTTTGCCACGCTGTAAGGAACTCGATAATTTATTGCGTAAATCGAGCTCCAGCTCGCGATATTGCTGCGGAACACGAACGTTTAAATCAAGTCCTTTGCTGTTAAGAGATTTTATTTCTACGGTTATCTTCTTGCCGTCAAGTTGTGCACTTGCCTTGCCAAAGCCCGTCATCGAGTGAATCATAGGTGCTGTAAAAAAGAGCGTAAAGATAACAATAATAGCGCGTTTATTTCGGTAACTGTTTTCTTTTGGGCAATGCGCCGCAAAATGCCACTTCAGCTAAAATCAAACCAGCGGCGCCCGCGCTTTTGCTGCAACTCCTCGCGCCTGCCGATGTCGGCGCTGTGGGGTTTCCGCGCCAATCGCTATTGCGGAAACGAAACGTCCTTACGGGAAAAATCCGTCTGGGAAAAGAGAAACTAGAGACGAGTTCCAATGGCTATCGTGACAGACTTGGATGAATTCACCACTTTACGTATCGTTTTTGGAGAAGCTAGTCCCGATGGCTATCGGGATAGACACGAGTTCCGATAGCTATCGGAATAGACTTCGCAACGTTCACCATTTTACGTATCGATTTACCCTACTGAACCCACGTATTGTGGGTGCCTGAGCTTGTCGAAGGCAAGAAAATTATTTTTGGAAAATGACACGTTCTGTGTTTTCCTCAGCGGCGTCGTATTCAGCAAGATTCGGTGTGGTTCAGTGTTTTCTGTGCGCTTAAAAAGCTGGTACGTGAGCTTGTCAAAGGAAAAACATTGTGTCCCATTGTGGAAAACTTTGTGAAACATTGTGCTCACTCAACGCCTAAGCCCATCGAAGGTTGGTGCCTGAGCTTGTCGAA
>NZ_NOXX01000111.1 GCF_002251775.1 Flavobacterium aurantiibacter | reverse complement strand
TATTTTTCTACTTTTAAACAGTTCGATTTAATGGGAAGCTTACAGTTAAAGCCTACTTCTTCGGCAATTCCAGAAAGATTATACAATTCAATTTTTTCATTATCCAACAGTCGAATGGCTTCGTTTACTCTAAACTCATTGACAAATTGATTAAAATTTTTCTTTCCAACGGCATTTATCGAAAACGAAACGTCCTTGTAAGAAATCTGCATCAAGTTGGCAATCTTGTAAATACTAAGATCCTTATCTTTATATACTTTGGTTTTATTGAAAAAATCAACAATCTCTTCATATTTTAAAATGGTAGCTGGCTTAACTTCAACGATGTCCGAATCCTTATCTTTTGAGATTTGCTTTACATTTTCATTGCTTTTGCGTTTTTCATCATCTTGATCAAAGATTAAGGACAAGTTTAAATTCTTTTGAGTCAATCCATAAAAGCTAATCCAATAAACGGTGATTCCTGCAATTGGAACTGCTATATAATTAAGGATTTGCTCAAGACCATTTTCTTTCAGGAAAAACAGCATAAAAGCTATTAGTCCAAATTGTATAATGAGAACAACACCAGCTGTTGAAATCCATCGCAAACTTTTCCTAACCTCAACAGTATAAATGTTAACAATATCATTTCGGTACTTCTTGATTAGCAGGATAGCTTTTACACTGAAAAATACGGTGAACAGGTTTAAAACAACGTCGTAAGTAAAAAGATTCCAAGACTTGTATTTGCCCAACACGAACTCGAAATAAAAATTAGGATCCGCGTAAAAATAAAGTTGAAAAAAAAACTCAAAAACACCCGGAACAAACAAAAAGTAATCCTCTTTTCTTAAAATCCCTAGAACACTTTTAGTGTACATGTAAAAAAGCGGGCCAATAAAGAAATAAAAATTAACATGAAGCATGAAATACTTAGCGAAGACAAAGCTAAAAAGAGGAAACATGTAAGTAATTAAAAAACAGCCCAGAATAACTAAAGATTGGTTTCTTTTTGGACTGAAAATAAAAACAAAAAACGATATAGTAGATTGTAAGACTATAACTTGAATTAGCGTCTGTAAAAGTTCGTTCATACCCGTAATTAAAATTCTTCTTATTCGGATTAGTTTATAAATGTGTCTAATGGTAACATTCAAAACTATTTAATCTGAGTCAAGTAATTTAATGACGCAGTTTTGTAAAAGTAAAGCAATAAAAATGAAGTGCAAGCTCCTTGAAAAAAGGGCAGTGATTTTTATCGAAGCAATTTTTAACCAAACTCATTATTCGAACGTAAAAAAGGAATCCCTTTGAAATCAGAGTTAATCGCTCGGATTACCAAAATTCTCTGAATGAAAGTGCACAAGTGTCTTTTACCGACAAATACAAGAGGAAGGGCTCCGATTCCTGTAAACAATGAGTTCAAAAATCCTAATTCTGTACTTTTTTCGTGATTTCAAACGAAAAAAAGACATGAATACTCATTTAATTTTGGGCAGCAATGTTTCGCCTATTGCTGTTAGCAGTCAAAAAAGTAAGTTCTGAATTGTCGTTTTTATCATTACATCAATAAAAAGAAGAGGAATTATGTCGGAGAATGTTCTTTGTAAATCAATTTCACTTCTAAGCACATTTTCCAACGAAGAGCGGAGCATTTACAAGCAGGCAAAAAGTAGAACATAGAGTTGCATTCACTCAGTATAAATTTTCCGAGAAACAACTAAATCAAACAGTACAAACAAAAATCCGTGTTTTAAAACCAATTTTTATCTTATGAAAAAAATTACCTTCATTATTGCTTTTCTCGTGCTCGGAGCATTTGAAAGCTATTCGCAATGTATTCGGCCAATTCAGTATCCATCAAATACCATTGTGTCAAATAATTCAGGGTTTCCACAAATCATTGCAAGTGATTCATATACAAAGGAATATTCCCAGATATCGGGTTTAACACAAGGAGCGAATTATTTATTTACATGTGATTTAGGCGGAGTGAATAAACATATTACCGTAACAGATTGGTCGAACAATGTAATCGCTTTTGGAGATTCTCCGTTAACGGTTGAAGCAATTACCGCAACACAGGTAAGATTGCATTATGCTGACAATGCCGCCTGTGGTTCTACCAGCGCGAGTCATCTTACCACAATAATGGCCGTGCTTGATTGTTCGCCACCAATAAACCTTACCGCAACTAATATTTCTGCAACAAGTGCTACCCTATCATGGGAACCTTTGGGCGAGGAAACAACTTGGGAAGTATATGTAGTTACTTCAGGAACTCCTGGACCAACAGCGAATACTGTAGGACAAGCTTTCGTTAACAATCCTTCTTATAATGAAGCGATTTTAACGCCTGATACTTCTTATAAATTTTATGTGAGAACCATATGTGGCGCAGAGACTAGCCCGTGGAATGGCCCTTTCAACTTTGCAAGCGCTTGCGAACCCGTTGAGGCATTTTCAGAGAACTTTGACGGTGTTGATGCTTTCACACTTCCTGCTTGCTGGACTCAAGTCAAAAATGGAACCGGATCTTCAGATTTTTCTTACACTGCTGTTGCTAATTGGAATGCACAATCGGCGCCTAATAGCATCTTAATGTATAATGATTCTGATGGAAGTGCGGCAAACCTATTTTTGGTAGCTCCAGAAGTAACAAATCTGGGCGCTGGAACACATCGATTGAAGTTTTTTGCAAAATCTGATTTTGGTATTGTAAATATGCAGTTTGGGACGGTGAGTAGCAATACTCCCGATGCGACATTTACGCTAGTATCGGCGATAGATCTTACTTCTACTTATACGGAGTACATTATTGACTACACCGTTTACAATGGAACGGATAATTTTATTGCCATACGTCATAATGGCCCTCAGTTTTCCTTCGTCTTCTTTGACGACTTTCGTTGGGAGTTAGCTCCTTTATGTTCTGATGTTTCTGACATCACTATAAACAATGTTACCGATACTGAAGCCTCTATTACATGGGATTCTAATGGCACTGAAAGCCAATGGGATGTGGTTTTTGGCGGAAGTGATGCAACGGATCCAGCCGCTTTAACGCCTATTACTCCAGCGCCAACCGGAACTCCACAAGCAATTTTAGGAGGCCTAACAGCAAGTACTACTTATAAAGTATGGGTTCGCTCTGTGTGTGGCGACAACTTAGGAGCGTGGATTGGACCCGTAACTTTCCAAACAACTTGTACACCCGTTGCAGAAATTATAGAAAATTTTGACACGTATTCTAATTTTGAAATGCCCGATTGTTGGACTCAGGTACTAAATGGTCCGGGTGTTTCTCAATTTGCGTATGCTCAGGTTACCTTGGGAAATTCCTTTTCACCATCAAGTGTTATACAACTTTACAATTTTAACTCACCTACTACGGCAAATATCATGGCAGTAACCCCGCCACTAAATAATATTGGAGCAGGAACGCATCGCTTAAAATTTTATGCAAAAAGTAGTTTAGCTTTAGGAAGCTTGCAAGTAGGAACTATTAATAGTGCCACTGCCCAAGGGACGTTTACTCCAGTAGCTACACTTCCATTAACCAGTACACACAATGAATTTATCGTAGAATTTACAGATACAACTATTACAGACAAGTATATTGCTTTTCGTTTTAATTCACCGGGAACATTTAATTCTATTTTTATAGATGATGTGCGTTGGGAAGCAATTCCAAATTGTGAGGATGTTACAGGTCTTGCCGTAACAGATGTTGACGTAAATACGGCTGCTATTGCTTGGGAAGCTGGCGGGTCTGAAACTGAGTGGGATGTTGTAGTTGGTGAAAATACTGTTACAAATCCCAATACATTAACTCCAGTCGTTCCTTCTACAACTGGTACACCTACAACTATCTTGGAGGGGTTAACTGCAAATACCGTATATAAAGTGTGGGTGCGCTCGGTGTGTGGCGATAACAATGGTGCTTGGATTGGACCTATTTCTTTCAGAACGTCCTGCCCAGCAACTGATACAATTAATGAAAATTTTGATTCACTTCCTGCCGGTGGTATCCCCAACTGTTGGACAGGTATTTTAAGCCCGGGTACTTCGCAACTTGCCTATGTCAAGGCTGAGACCTTTAACTTCAATTCACCTTCACGCGCTATGGGATTATATGATTTTGACTCGCCAGCTTCGGCAAATATCATATTGGCTTCTCCTAAGCTTAACAATTTATCACTGGGTACTTACCGCTTGATATTCTTTGCAAGAAGTGGTGGTGCTACGGGTAGTGTACAAGTTGGTACTGTTAATAACACCCTTTCTGACGCTGTTTTTACTGAAATAGAAACGATTGAAATCACCAATACTTACTCAGAGTATGCTGTGAATTTTAGCCCTTCTACCGACACCTTTATAGCTTTTAGACATAACACAACAGGGGCGTTTAATATTGTCTTCATTGACGATGTTCGTTGGGAACCTGCTCCACTTTGTGCAGACGTTACTAACGTTAATGTAGTTGATATTACTACTGACTCAGCTACTATTACTTGGGAATCTCAAGGCAATGAAACCAACTGGCAAGTTGTTTTTGGAGGCATCGATGATACTGATCCGAATACACTCACTCCAAGCCCAGTACTTACAACACTAGACTATACGATAAATGAGTTAACAGAAAATACAGAATATAATGTTTGGGTACGCTCGGTTTGTGGTGAGCTAAATGGTAACGGTAATTGGATCGGACCGTTTACATTCTTCACTACATGCAACACTACCAATGTGCCTTACATTCAAAATTTTGAAACTGCCAACATTCCTGATATACCGAACTGCTCAGTTATTCAAAATGCAGGTACTGGTAATGACTGGATAACTTCTACTCTAACACTTTATGGCTTTAATAGTAAAGTACTACAATATCCTTTCAATGCACTAAATACTGCAAATGCTTGGTACTTTACACAAGGTGTTAATTTGACAGAAGGAACGACATACAAAATCTCCTATCTTTATGGGAGTAACACAAGTTTTTTTGTAGAAAAAATGAAAGTGCTTTATGGACTAAGTCCTATTGCAGAAGAAATGACCCAGCAGTTAGCTGATCATACTTTTTTATTTAACGTGGCTCAAATTAACGAAGAAACCTTTACTCCTGCGGCAAGTGGTGTTTATTACTTTGGTTTTAATGCCTATTCGTCGGCAAATCAAAACAACATCTATCTTGACAATATTTCGATAGATATCGCATTGCCAAATGATAGTTTTACAGATTCAGACTTCAACTTTTATCCAAACCCAGTGAAAGATGTATTGAATTTATCGTACAACCAAACGATAAAAAATATTGAAGTATTTAACTTTTTAGGTCAGCGAGTACATGAATATACAGTTAATTCAAATAACGCTCAAATAGACATGTCTAAATTGCCTACCGGAAGCTACCTGCTAAAAGTGGCTTCTGAAGACCAACTGAAGACCATAAAAATTGTTAAGCAATAAATAGTTTTAGCTTGCTTACAAATTACCTACGCAAGTAATTTGAGTGCTCTGAAAATTGCTTCTTGTTACAGATTACAGTGAAAAAGGGTGAAAACACTTGCGTTTTCACCCTTTTTTCTTGCCAACGATAACAAAAAATTAAATCAAGTACTTGGTACTACTGAAACCTGACCAACTGAATTGATCGAAGTATGGGGAAAGTAGAACTGTCGGCTTGGTCTAATTCGAACCATTCATAAATCAAATTCATGTTTTCCAATTTAAAGTGAATGGGCTTTCCCGACTTTGCGCCAACTTCGAATTTTCATACAACTCCCAACCAATACGACGTCTGCAAACGCACTCACGCCTAGCCCCGACTGCAGCGGCAGCCCGTAGAAAAAACAGCTTGACGAAAGCGCGGCTGTGGTGGCGACCCCAGAAGCCCACCGCAGCGCGACTGCAGGCAGCTGGTTTTTTGAGGACTACAGCGGAAGGCGGGAATAGCTACAAAAAATGATTCACATGAATTCGAAATGAAAAACGAAGTCAGATGTCAATCTCGTTGTTGGTGGAGTGGTGTATACTCTTAGGAACACTTCGGTTTCTCAAAAAACACCGTCGAAAGCGCTTGTTTAATTGACTAGCTTTATAAAATTGCAATCAAGAATTTTCCATGTATTACCTAGAAACATAGTTTGAAATGATCTCACAAAGATTTTTATGTCGAACTCACGTTGTTTAGTAACTTTGCCAAAAATACCCGCAATGGTTACGATTGGAAATATCCAACTTCCCGACTTTCCGCTTTTGCTTGCTCCGATGGAGGATGTAAGTGATCCGCCGTTTCGCAGGCTTTGCAAAGCGCACGGTGCCGATTTAATGTATTCGGAATTTATTTCCAGCGAAGGACTCATTCGAAATGCAATTAAGAGCCGTCAGAAACTCGATATTTTTGATTACGAGCGTCCGGTTGGAATCCAAATTTTTGGCGGCGACGAAGAGGCCATGGGTATGTCGTCGGAAATTGTTAGCGCGGTAAATCCGGATTTAATTGACATAAATTTTGGCTGTCCGGTAAAGAAAGTGGTTTGCAAAGGAGCCGGCGCCGGTGTTTTAAAAGACGTTGATTTAATGGTGCGTTTAACCAAAGCCGTTATCAAAGGAACGCATTTGCCCGTAACGGTTAAAACCCGTTTGGGTTGGGATGAAAACAGCATTAACATTGATGAAGTTGCCGAGCGTTTGCAAGACGTAGGCATTCAAGCGCTGTCGATTCATGCCCGAACACGAGCACAGATGTACAAGGGTGAAGCCGACTGGTCGCATATTGCACGCGTAAAAAACAACCCGAGAATTACGATTCCGATTTTTGGAAATGGAGATATTGATTCGCCCGAAAAAGCAGTGGAATACAAAAACCGCTACGGCGTTGATGGCGTTATGATTGGCCGTGCGGCGATTGGCTATCCGTGGATTTTCAACGAAATCAAGCATTACATGAAAACCGGCGAACGCCGTGCAGAGCCTAGCTTTTCGGATCGTGTCGAAGCTGCCGAAAACCATCTGAAATGGGCCATGGAATGGAAAGGCGAGCGTTTGGGAATTGTTGAAACGCGACGCCATTACACCAATTATTTTAAAGGTATTCACGGATTTAAAGAATACCGCCAACGTTTAGTTACCACCGACGACGCTGCGGGTTTAACCGATTTGTTTCTCGAAATCCGCGATAAATTTGCTGTTGTCGATACGTTTTAAGTACGCGTATTTGCGCACTTTGCCCGCAATAACGACTGCAACGGAAACCAAAACGCTCGAAAAAACTTAGAAACACGGAAGAAAAAAAGCGACCCTAGAAGCTTTTTGGCGACCAGTGTTTGTGTTTTTTTCGAGCGTTTTGTTGCAGTGAAAGGCGTGACGGTGCGGCAGATGAATTTCCACTAAACATTTGCCGCAGCGGATTGCCCAAATAAGTAAAAAATCCCTTAAAATAAAAAAGGTGAAACTTGCGCTTCACCCTTTTTGCCCCAAATCTACCATAAATTTAACCTACTAACTTTATGGAGATGTAAAAGTATTAGCGCGCCGCTGCCTTACCAAGAATTTTAGATAAAATGCTGAGATAGTCGTTAAAATGCTGTTTTTAACAAATTGTTTAATAGGCGCGTGCGTCTTTACCTTCGTAATAATTCATAAAAGCCCGATTAACCACCCGATTTCCGCCCGGAGTTGGATAATCGCCAGTGAAATACCAATCGCCCAAGTTTTTCGGACATGCCTGATGCAAATTCGAAACACTTTGGAAAATGATATACACTTTCGCTTGGATATCGGCCGGAGTGAGTAACTCGGCGATTTTTGCCGAAATTTCTTCGTCGGTAAACGGTTCGTAAATGGCATTCACAGCGTTGATAATCTGATCGTCTTTTCGGTTTTCTTGTTCCTTGCAACGCGCGTAAACCTCATCGATAATATGTGTCAAACCGCGTTCTTTCAACAACGCAACTGCCGCGGTAAAGGCAATCAAACCTTCGAGTTTTGCCATATCAATTCCGTAGCAATCGGGAAAGCGAATTTGTGGCGCCGATGAAACCACGACAATCGTCTTCGGATTTAAACGATCCAGCATTTTAAGAATAGATTGCTTTAGCGTGGTACCACGAACAATGCTGTCGTCGATAATTACCAAATGATCTGTCGGTTTTACCACGCCATAAGTCACGTCGTACACGTGCGCCACAAGATCATCGCGACTGCTGTCTTCAGTAATAAATGTGCGCAGTTTTGCGTCTTTAATGGCAATTTTCTCGGTTCTAATTTTTCGCGACAAAATTTCGTGTAATTGCTCTTTTGTTAGTGTTTTGCGACGTTGTAAAATTTCGTCGTTTTTATGTTGGTTTAGATATTCGTGCGCGGCTTCGACCATTCCAAAAAAGGAAACTTCGGCGGTATTCGGAATGTACGAGAAAACGGCGTTCTCGGTATCGTTTTCAATAGCTTCTAACACTTTTGGAAACAGCAATTTACCGAGTTCTTTGCGTTCGCTGTAGATTTCGGCGTCGCTGCCACGGGAAAAATAGATACGCTCAAACGAACAGGCTTTTTTGACTACCGGCGTAATGATTTCGGAAACCGAAGTTTGTCCGAATTTTTTGATAATCAGTGCATATCCCGGCGCTAATTCCTGAACCGATTCGAACGAAACGTTGAAAACCGTTTGAATAACCGGACGTTCTGAGGCAACGACAACAATTTCATCGTCTTCGTAGAAGTAGGCTGGGCGAATTCCGGCTGGATCGCGGAATACAAATGCATCGCCGTGACCAAACAAACCCGCCATGGCGTAGCCGCCGTCCCAACCTTTGGATGCGCGTTTTAAAATTCGGGTAATGTCGAGTTTTTCGGCAATTACGGGTGAAGCTTCGCGTTTAGACAAGCCGTTTTGCTTACATTCTTGATATAAATCGGTAACGGCATCGTCGAGAAAGTGACCGATTTTTTCCATGACCGTAACGGTATCGGCTAGTTCTTTCGGATGTTGTCCCAATTCGACTAACGATTCAAATAGTTCGGTTACGTTAGTCATGTTAAAGTTTCCGGCAACGATGAGATTTCGGTGCATCCAGTTGTTTTGTCGAAGGAATGGGTGTACGCTTTCGATACTGTTTTTACCGAAGGTTCCGTAACGAACGTGACCAAGGAAAAGCTCGCCGATGTAGGGCAAGTTGTTCTTCTGCCAGCGAACGTCGTCGGTGCGTTCCGGATGCAAACTCATTTCGGCATTGATGCGCGTATTGATTTGCGAGAAAACGTCTTGAATAGGTTGTGCTGCATTGGAACGAACGCGCGAAATGTAGCGTTCACCTGGTTTCATGTCGAATTTTATGGAAGCAAAACCGGCGCCGTCTTGACCGCGGTTGTGTTGCTTTTCCATTAGCAGATACATTTTTTGGATGCCGTAAAAAGCACTGCCGTATTTTTCTTTGTAAAACGAAAGCGGCTTCTTGAGTCGGAGAAGTGCAATACCGCATTCGTGTTTTAAAGTGTCGCTCATTGTAGTTGTTGTGTTGCTAAAGCGGAACTTCTTTAAGAATTACCCGCCAAATTACTGTTTGATTATTTTATGAGAACTAATTCCTGATTCGGTTTCAATAGTTAAAAAATAAATTCCCGTTTTTAGATTAGTAAGATTTACTGTTTTTTCAAATTGTGTGTCGAGAATTCGTCCATTTACATCAGAAATGTTAACCTTTTTCAAGAGGTTAGCGCTTTCGATTTGAACTTCATTTTGTGTTGGATTCGGATATAGCGCTACTTTTTCATAACTTAAATCTGTATTTGAAAGGATAGCTGAGTTTAGTTTTGCTACAAAGGCATCGAGATAGTTATCTTCGGAAGTATTGTTCATCGTGAAGCTGTCGAAAGTACAGGGAGCGGAATTGAAATAACCTGCGGCGTATATGTTGGCATTTGTATCAATAGCAAAACCTAAGGAATCGTCGGAGCCCATTCCGCCTGCCGATTTTGCCCAAAGAAACTGACCCGAAGTATCCACATTTGCAATGAAAATATCGCCGGTCGGTACCGTTGTACTGCTGTTTGTATTGGTTACGGTAAAATCTCCGAATGTTTTTGTGGGTTCAAAAAAATTACCGGCTAGGTAAAGTGTAGCTCCGTCGGTAAGAACTGTACCTGGAGAATTTATATTCGGAACCAATCCAATAAATTGTAAGTTTAAATCAAGTTTAAGTAAGCCGCCTGTCGAAGTCGTTGTGGAATAATCTACTCCATCAAACGAATAAGTAGCAGAATTGGAAATTTGAAATAAATTAATATTAAAAGGGACAAATAATTCGTTTTGGACTTTAACCACACCACCGAATAAATCATCGACGGTTCCTTGCAATAGCTTTTGTTCTAGGATATTCCCCGCAGGATCAAGTTTTGCAATGAAAGAGTCATATCCTCCTGGAAAGGTATTGGTGTAGGTTGTTGATCCTAAGGTAAAAGTCTCCGAAGAAAAACCTCCTGTTAAATAAAAGTTTCCTAAATCATCAAAAACGAGGCCGCTCAAACGACAACCATCGTGGATATTGTCGTTTCCAAATCGCTTGATCCACAATACATTACCGGAAGAGTCAAATTTTGCTAAAAAAGCACCCACGTAGCTATTGGAATCAACAACAATAGATGAACTGCCAACGGTTGTATTATCAGATTCTGAAAACGCTGATACATAAACATTACCTGAATTATCAACTGAAATTGCCGTTGAAGATTCCCGCTCAGCGCCTCCTATTTTCTTTGCCCACAAGACTGTTCCATTGGTGTCGTATTTTACCAAAGCTACATCTGATGGAAGTGGCGGATTTGGTCCCAAAGCTGAACCTAACGTACAGTTTAAAGTGAAATTCCCGAAAGTTACGGTTGGCGATTCAAATCTAATTAAGGCGTACACGTTGTTTTCAGCGTCGGTACTTATAGAAAAAACGACCTCATTGCCTACTCCTCCGCCGTTTCTCATCCACAGAGGCGTTCCAGCTGTATCGTATTTGATGATTGAATAATCTGCAGATCCGTTTGTTGTTACTGGGCCTAGACCGAAATCGGCGGTTTCTGAGATGATGCTACCGCCGGCAAAAACATTTCCGTTAGCATCGGTTGTTACACATGCAAAAGCTTCATTAATAGCACCCGTAGATTGTTTCACCCAATTCCAGGTTGGTGCTTGAGCGAAAAGTAACGACGAACTAATGATTGCTAGTAATGAGCTGATTTTTTTCATAGTTTCTATTTTTAGAGAACAAAAAACCCCGAAAATTCGGGGCGTAGTTTTATTTAGATGTTTGCCATTTCAAACTGAGTTAATGCTTTAAAACGTTGCAATCTTTCTTTCACTTCATGCGTTTGTAAGTTTTCCATACGCTGGGTTCCAAATTTCTCGACGCAAAACGAGGCTAAATTTGAGCCATGAATAATCGCTTGTTTGAGATTTTCGAAGGTAATATCGCCCGATTGTGCAATAAATCCTGAGAAACCACCTGCGAACGTATCGCCTGCGCCAGTTGGATCGAAAACTTCTTCGAGCGGTAGCGCAGGTGCGAAGAAAATTTCACTTCCGTGGAAGAGTAAGGCACCGTGCTCTCCTTTTTTGATTACCACATATTTTGGTCCCATTTCGTGGATTTTAGCAGCCGCTTTAACTAGCGAATATTCGCCAGAAAGCTGACGTGCTTCTTCGTCGTTTATTGTAATTACATCCACGCGTTTGATGACGTCGAGCAGTTCCGGAAGCGCGCAATCCATCCAGAAATTCATGGTGTCGAGAACTACTAACTTAGGTTTTGCTGTTAGTTGATTAAGCACCGATGTTTGCACTAAAGGATGCAAGTTTCCGAGCATAACCACCGCTGCATCCTTGTAATTTTCTGGAACAATTGGGTTAAAATCGGCTAATACATTGAGCTCGGTTACGAGTGTATCGCGCGAGTTTAAATCGTTGTGGTATTTACCTGCCCAAAAGAACGTTTTTCCGTTTGGAACAATTTCGATACCGTCGATATTTACATTTCTATCGCGAAGTAATTGCAGATATTCGTCTGGGAAATCGTTTCCAACTACGGAAACCACCGCTGAATCGACTTTAAAATTTGCGGCAGAAAGTGCGATGTAGGTTGCTGCTCCGCCGAGTATTTTGTCGGTTTTTCCGAATGGCGTTTCTATAGCGTCGAACGCTACGGTTCCAACAATAAGTAGTTTATTCATCTGATGTAAAAAAGAAGTGCAAAGATAGCCTAAGTTTTACAAGCTGGCAAGCACTTAGGTAGGAAGCTACTTGTAAACCATTAAGCGTGTAAAGCTCGTTTAAAAGTTGCTTTTTTTTAACGCTAAATGTGAATATAGTTAACATTTTACAAAAGGGTTTTTTAACCTCAAAGAGCGCGGAGATCTATAGAGAAAAAGCTGCGCTTTTGCAGAAAGTCCTTCTCTACCGCAAAGGACGCAGGGGAAACTGCGCTTTTGCAAAGGTCCTTTTCAACCGCAAAGGACGCAGAGTTTTAAGTAAAGGGCTGCGTTTTTGCAGAAAGTCTTTTTCAACCGCAAAGGACGCAGAGTTTTAAATAAAGAATGCATAGAAAACTGCGCTTTTGCAG
>NZ_NOXX01000140.1 GCF_002251775.1 Flavobacterium aurantiibacter | reverse complement strand
TTATTGATTTTTAATCAATTATGTTTTTTGTCGTGTACTAAAGAACAATTTGTAAGGCTTCAACCGATAACTATTAAACTTTACACATTGGCTGACTATAAAATTTTCAAAAATTACGTCTTTTAACGGATAATTTCAAGCTGATTTACAGTGGTGATGTCAAGCAAACTGCAAATGATACCCGTATCAACCAGATAAAGTTTCGGTTTTTTAGTAATGCGTTTGCCGAAATTAGCATAATACGGTGGCAATAAATAACCCCAGCAACCTCCAAATAACTTACCCAACTTTTCAGTATTTTCGAATCAATATTTAGTTCGTTTGCCCACTTTGTCTAACACCTATTACCGCAACTGCCCGAAACATCTGAGCTGTTTTTTTAAGCTTTCCCTCTATTTTTCGTTCAAATTCCGTAATCTAAAAGTGTGTATTTTCGGAATTCAATTCCGAAAATACATACTTTTTTCACATTTTACCTTGTGCAAATTCGGAATTGAGTTCTTAATCTACACAAAATAGTGACTGTGTAATTCCAAATTACGGCACGTTTTGGTGAGAAATATATCAACTTCTGAAAGCTAAACTCCGTTACTAGATTTACAGAGAAGTCGCGTTTTTACCTACTTTCAATCCATTCCCGAGCGTTCACAAATGCTTGCAACCACGGCGTCGCTTCTTTTGGATCGTTCGGATAGTGGGCCCAGTTCCAACCAAAAATCGAGCGTTCAATATGTGGCATCATCACCAAATGTCGGCCGTCTTTGCTCGCTAACATGGCCGTATTAAAGTCGGAACCATTCGGATTTGCCGGATACTCCGCATAAGCATATTTCGAAACAATGTGGTACTGCGATTCGTCGCCCGGAAGTTCAAACCTACCTTCGCCGTGCGAAACCCAAACGCCAAGGGTACTTCCCGCTAAGTTGCCTAACATCACGCTGTTGTTCGGCAATATTTCTACCGACGTAAATATGCTTTCGTGTTTGCGCGATACGTTGTGCTTCATCTTTCCGTGAACCGGAAGCTCCGGATGTATCACTTCCAATTCCATTAAAAGCTGACAACCGTTGCAAATGCCCACCGAAAGCGTGTCCGGACGTGCATAAAAATCAGACAGGGCTTTTTGCGCCTTTTCGTTGTACTTAAACGAGCCAGCCCAACCTTTTGCGCTTCCCAAAACATCTGAGTTTGAGAAACCGCCCACAGCTCCAATGAATTGAACGTCTGATAAATCGATCCGACCCGTAATCAAATCCGTCATGTGAATGTCGATTACATCGAAACCGGCCAAGTACATTGCATGTGCCATTTCGCGTTCCGAATTCGAACCTTGCTCACGAATCACAGACGCTTTTGGTCGGTTGCTTACCTGCACATCGGATACTTGCGTGTATGAATTTGGAAAACGGTATTTCAACGCTTGTTTATCGAATTGTTCCGCACGAACTTCGGCCATACCGTTCGCGGTTTGCAAACGATCAAACAAGTACGAAGTGTTGTTCCATAACTTGCGATACGATTTTATATTCAAAGTCAAATCGTTTATAATCAATGACTCAGAATTCGTAACCTCGCCAATGCGTTCAAATGAAATGTGGTGCTTTTGAAGGATGTTTTCTAAGGCCGTATCGTTGGTTGCTTGTACGACAACCGCTGTATTTTCGGCAAAAAGTTTGGTAGTGAAATCGGCTTGTGGGTCGATTCTAGTTAAATCGATTGTGGCGCCTACGTTTGTGGTGGGAAAGCAAAGTTCGAGTAGCGTGGTTACCAAACCACCGCCGCTAACGTCGTGTCCGGCGCAAACTGCTTCTGCACGGATAGCTTCTTGCAAGGTCGTAAATGCACGTTTGA
Source organism: Flavobacterium aurantiibacter (assembly GCF_002251775.1). GTDB lineage: Bacteria > Bacteroidota > Bacteroidia > Flavobacteriales > Flavobacteriaceae > Flavobacterium > Flavobacterium aurantiibacter. Next base: position 10,087 of record NZ_NOXX01000140.1, on the reverse strand, counting down.
AATATGCTGCATCGGCAACGTCGTGCGCAGTGGTTCCGATGGCATTTCGCGTTTGCGCAAACGCCGAACCGCCAAGTTGTAGGTTTGAAGCCGATAAGTTTACATAATACACACTGCCTTTTCCGACTTTAAAAACCGGATCGATGGTTTTGGTAAAATCGTCGGTGTGTGCTGCTGCGGAAATGATAACGGTTCCTGGAGAAAGTACGTCGCCGTCCGCATATTTTTGCTTCATCGATAAGCTGTCTTTTCCCGTAGGAATATTGATGCCTAATGCAATTGCAAATTCTGAACAAGCGGCTACCGCATCGTATAAACGTGCGTCTTCTCCGGGATTTTTACACGGCCACATCCAATTGGCACTTAGTGATACGCTTTGAATTCCGTCTTTTAATGGTGCCCAAACCAAATTGGTTAAAGCTTCGGCAATGGCGAGTCGGCTGCCTTTTGCGGCATCGATTAAAGCCGGGATAGGAGCGTGGCCAATACTGTTTGCAATACCGTGCGTTCCTTGGAAATCGAGTGCCGAAATTCCGAGATTACTCAACGGCAGTTGCAATTCGCCAACGCATTGTTGTTTGGCTACACGTCCGCCAACGCAACGGTCGACTTTATTCGTTAACCAATCTTTTGACGCAACGGCTTCGAGTTGAATAACTTGCTTGATGTAGTTTTCAACCTCCTTATTATCGTAGGTGATTTCGGCAAAATTTGCTGGTTTGCGCTCGTCGGTTAATACGGTTTTTGGAGCGCTACCAAATAGATCGTGCAAATCGAAATCCATGGGTTTCTCTCCTGTTTTTTTCGATTCGATCACAAATTTGTGGTCGTTCGTTACTTGTCCGACTTCGTAAAACGGCGCACGTTCGCGTTCGGAAACACGTTGCAACAGCGCTTTATCGTTTTGTTTGATCACCAATCCCATTCGTTCTTGGGATTCGTTACCAATTATTTCTTTTGCAGAAAGCGACGGATCGCCAACGGGTAAAGCATCTAAATTTATGTGTCCGCCGGTAGCTTCGATGAGTTCCGACAAGCAGTTTAAGTGTCCGCCGGCTCCGTGGTCGTGAATAGAAACAATCGGATTTTCATCTGTTTCCACCAGTGCACGAATGGCGTTTGCGGCGCGTTTTTGCATCTCGGGATTCGAGCGTTGAATGGCATTGAGTTCGATACCGCTGCTAAAAGCGCCAGTATCGGCCGAGGAAACGGCTGCACCGCCCATTCCGATTCGGTAGTTATCGCCGCCTAAAACTACAATGGCATCGCCGTTTTCGGGTTGTTTTTTCAAGGCTTGCGCGCGTTTTCCGTAGCCAACGCCGCCGGCTTGCATGATTACTTTGTCGTAGCCTAAACGTATGTTTTGTTCGCTGTGTTCGAAAGTAAATAACGAACCGTTGATGAGCGGTTGTCCGAATTTATTGCCAAAATCGGATGCGCCGTTCGATGCTTTTATCAAGATATCGACTGGTGTTTGGTACAGCCATTTACGCGCTGGAAAAGCATTGTCGTTAAAGTAATTTTCGCGTTCGAGGCGTGGATAAGCGGTCATGTAAACGGCACTTCCTGTTAATGGAATGGCTCCTTGTCCGCCGGCTAAACGATCGCGAATTTCACCTCCCGATCCGGTTGCCGCTCCGTTAAATGGTTCGACCGTTGTCGGGAAATTGTGCGTTTCGGCTTTGATTGACAAAACGCTTTCGAATTCGGATTTGGTGTAAAAGTCGGGCTTGTCTGGACTTTTCGGCGCGAATTGTTCAACGACCGGACCTGCGGTAAACGCCACGTTGTCTTTGTATGCCGAAACAATTGTATTCGGATTTGCTGCCGAGGTTTTTTTGATGAGTTTGAACAAGCTTTCCGGCTGTTCTTGCCCGTCGATTACAAAAGTACCGTTGAATATTTTGTGGCGGCAGTGTTCGGAGTTTACTTGTGAAAAGCCGAATATTTCGGAGTCGGTTAGTGGCCGACCTAATTTTGTGGACAGATTTTCGAGGTATTGCACTTCATCGTCGCTTAGTGCCAAGCCTTCTTGTTTGTTGTAACCCGCGATATCGCTGATGTTTTGAATAGCTTCGGGTTGGATTTTGCTTTGGAAGATTTCTTGCGTGAGATTTTCGAACTTTTGCGACAGCATCGGGTCGAAACTCTGGTTGGCAGCAAACGGACTAAACATTTCGATGCGTTGAATGCCGCTGATTTGCATGTTTTGTGTGATTTCGACGGCGTTGGTGCTCCAGGGCGTTACCATGGAAGCGCGCGGACCCACGAAGGTGCCTGTAACGGTGTCGGAATCGATGCGTTGTGCGTTGCCGAAAAGCCAGTTGAGTTTTGAGATGTCGGTTGCAGAAAGTTCTTGAAAAGGCGCGTCAACAGCGAATAGTTGTTCATTCGCGTTTCGGAAGAAGTGAATCATAAAGCGGTTGTGTTGTTGCGCACAAAAGTACGTATTCGATTGCCAAATAGCAACGCGGAAATGTCTTTCTTGCACGGATTTTCGGGCACAATTTTCGGTAACGATTGCCCGCGCTAAGGATTGCAGTGGAAACCCCGTGCTGTTTGTTGGCTGTGCGCCCCAGTTGGTATTGGCGACTAAAAGAAGCCTATACCGACGATCCGCAAACGGCAACAAACGAGCGGGTTGAAACGAAAAGCCTGACGGCGGCTATTCACCGATCGTCAGGCTTTATGGATTTTTTGAGCCGCCGGAGCGCCCATGTGATTGAAAGTTAATTCTTTACGAACTGTACTTCGGCAATTAGTTTTACCTCTTCGCTAACTAAAACACCGCCGGTTTCGAGTGCGGCGTTCCAGGTGAGGCCGAAGTCTTTGCGGTTGATGACGCCGTGGATGGCCAAACCAATTTTGGTGTTGCCCCATGGGTCTTTCATTTCTTCGCTGATTTCGACTTGCAGGTCGATTTCTTTGCTTGTGCCATTAATTTCGAGGCTTCCGCTTACGATGTAATTCTCGTCGGATAGCGCTTTGATGGCGGTTGACGTGAAATTTAAGCTTGGAAATTGTGCGGCGTCGAAGAAATCGGCTCCTTTTAAGTGTGCATCGCGATCGGTATTTCCGGTATCGATGCTCTCGATTTGTGCGCTGAAGCTGATGTGGGCTGTTTCGAAATCTTCTGTAGCGTTTTCGATACTTGCAGTAATATCTTTAAAACGTCCGGAAACATTAGTAACCATCATGTGTTTCACTTTGAAACCTACTTCAGAATGCGTTGGATCAATCGTCCATTTTGTAGTACTCATAACTTATTTATTTAGCTGTTTAATTGCATTGGAACTTCCATCAATAGGATTTGGGTATCGTTTTCGGTAGTTGTGATTTCAAAACTATCGATGTCCCATATTCCGTAACCGTCGCGGGTTTCGAGTTCTTGCTCGTTAACTTTTGCGCCGCCTTTGATGATAAAAACGTATACGCCGTTTCCTTTTAGTTTGAGGTTGTACGTTGTTTTTTGGTTGGCATCGAACGTTCCGAGGTGAAACCAGGCGTCTTGGTGAATCCACACGCCGGCGTCGTTCGGATCGGGTGATAGCACTTGTTGGAACGCGTTGTGTTCGGCGTTATCGGAGATTTTTATCTGGTCGTAACGCGGTTCTACGTTTCGTTTGTTGGGATACACCCAAATTTGAAGCAGTTTGGTTTCTTCTTTTTGCTTGTCGTTGTGTTCGCTGTGGAATACACCGGTTCCGGCACTCATTACCTGAATTTCGCCGTTTTCGATGACAGCGGTATTTCCAAGCGAATCTTTATGACGCAAGGCGCCTTCGAGCGGAATGGTAATGATTTCCATATTGTCGTGCGGGTGCGTTCCGAAGCCGGTTCCGCCAGCGATGGTATCGTCGTTCAAAACTCGGAGTACGCCGAAGTTCATGCGATCGGGATTGTAATAATTGGCAAAACTAAAGGTGTGTTTTGCGTTAAGCCAGCCGTGGTTTGCACCACCTCTGCTGTTTGCTTTGTGTAAAACTGAGTTTGTCATAACTTTTGAATTAGTGTGAGGCAGATGATTGAATCCAACCGGAGTGGTTTCAGGTTTGCTTGCAACTTTTGCAGTTGTACTTCCGGCCGCTCCGATTAGTATCGAGCCGAGAATACTTTTTTTGAGGAAATCTTTTCGGTTCATCTGTGTTGTAATCTTTTAATTAACGAAGCAAAGTTACGTTGGCAGGCAAGCCAAAAGCATTGACCTAGATTAAGAAATCGCGTTAAAATGGCGTTAATGGAATGGGGGAGTTTTGGTATTAGCGTGTGGGAAAGGAGTAGGGGAGTTAGGATTTTTTTGGTTTTTTTGTTGTGGTTATGATGGAGGGATTTGTTTGCTTAAATAATTTATATTTAATATTTTAACTCGGGTAATATTGCAATATTACAAATGGAAAAATACAAATGCGGTAATTCTCTTTATCTAGAATTTTATCAAAGATAATTTAGTTTAAATCGCTTTTTTGTCGTTTCGAATTTTAGAGAGAAACTCGGGAGAAATTCCGAGGTAGGAAGCGATGTAATGTTGCGGCACGCGCTGTGGAATGTTGGGAAACTGTTTTAGAAAAGCGGCGTAATTTTCGGCAGCGGTAAAAGCAATGTTGTTTACGAGTCGGTTTTGAGTGGAAGCCAAATGGTTTTGTACCATAATTCGGAAAACGCGCTCGAATTTTGGGAGTTGCTCGAGTAGTGCTTCTTTGGCTTCGTAATCGATTTGCAACAGTTCGGTATCTTCGATGAGCTGGATGTTAAATCGCGAGGGTGTTTTTTTGTAGAAGCTTGCAATGTCGCCCAGCCAGTAATCTTCAACGGCAAAGAGTAGCGTAATGTCGTGTCCGTTGGCGTCGGTGTAGAACGTTCGCGCACAGCCTTTGATGATGTACGATTCGTGTTTACATATTTCGCCTTGTTGGAGTAAAATCGATTTTTTCTTGAACTTTTGGTAAGTAAGAAAACTGTGAAAGATATCTAATTCTTCTTCAGAAAAAGGCATGCAACGCTGCAGGAACGCATCGATTTCTGCATAGCGATTTTCATTGACGCTCGCTTTCTTCATGGGAGTGATTTAGCGTAGTGCTTCGTTGATTTCGTTCATCAATAAGCCGCTACCACCGCCGTAATGCGGAATCACTTTGATGTGCGGATATTCACTTAAAATTCGTTCTTTGATTTTAATTTCTTCTTCTGCGGTTAAGCCAGCGGAAAGTAATACCAAGTTAACCTGATCGATTCGGTTATCGTCAACGAGCTCGTCGAAGGTATCGGCAGCAGTTCCCGTAAACGCCTCATTTTGGTTAATCAGACGCATCAGTACTGCTTTTATTTCTTGGCGTTTACCAATCACGGCAATATGAATCGGCATCGGTATTTTTTTTGGCAATGTAAGATTTTTCTTGGTAAAGTAGTGTTGGTTTCTCCTGTTTTTTTACGGCGCTAAATTTTGTAACTAATTCATAACATTAAGCTTGGACCATTTCACTGGGTTCTGCTTTCTTGAAAAACTGCCAAGCTATTGAAAGTAGAATAGTTAACGCAGCACCGATGAAGTTCAACCACAAATAACCCAGTAGTTCTTTTCCGCTTGGGTAAATGTGTATCGTGTAGTAGTAAATCACGAAAATAGTACACTGCGAAACAACAGCGGCTACAAAAACTGCTTGTGCTTTTACGTATTTGATGTAAAAACCAACCAGAAATATGCCCAAAACCGTTCCGTAAAATATAGAACCAATGATATTTACCAGCTGAATTAAATTCTCAAATAAATTCCCAACGCAGGCGATGGCTATAGAAAAAACGCCCCATAACAGCGTGAAAAACCGACTCATAGCTACGTAATGCTCCTCGGATTTTTCGCCTTTTACGTTTCTTTTATAAATATCGATTACCGTTGTTGAAGCCAAAGCACTGAGGCCAGATGCGGTCGACGACATGGCCGCACATAAAATTACCGCCAACAGTAATCCGATGAAACCGATTGGTAAGTAGTTAAGAACAAAGTAGATAAAAATATAATCGGAGTCGTTCGTAATAGCTTTTTCATCTGCTTTTTTGATGAGTGCTTTCGCCGAATCGCGCAAGGCATTTTCTTTTTCGGTGAGTACAAAAATTTGCTTTCGCAGAATTGGATTACTGTTACCGTTATTTAACTGATTGTTGTAATCAAGCGTCACTTGCAAACGTTCGGCTTCCATCGTTTTTAAATCGGCTTCCAGCTTTTCGTAGTCTTTGTTGTACGAACTTGCTGCAACAACTTCTTTGTTGTGTGGATTGAAGTTCAGCGGAATTTCCTTAAACTGAAAAAACACAAAAACCATGACGCCGGTTAACAGAATAAAAAACTGCATCGGTACTTTTAAAAAGCCGTTCATGATTAAGCCCATCTGACTTTCGCGAACCGATTTTCCACTCAAATAGCGTCCTACTTGCGACTGGTCGGTCCCGAAATAGGCAAGCATTAAAAACAAACCGCCAGTAACGCCGCTCCAGAAAGTGTATCGATTTTTAGGATCTACCGAAAAGTCGATGATGTCCATTTTGTGATTGGCACCGGCAATTTCAAGTGCATTTGAAAAACTGATGTCTTTAGGTAAACCGTCGATTATCAGGTAAAAAGCCACAAACATCCCCGACATGATAATGAACATTTGCTGCTTGTGTGTAACGTTTAGTGCTTTAGTTCCGCCAGTTACCGTATAAATGATTACTAATAAACCGATGATTATGTTGAGTTGCGTCACGTTCCAACCGAGAATAGTACTCAGAATAATTGCGGGTGCGTAGATCGTAATTCCGGTACCTAAGCCGCGCTGCACTAAAAATAGGATAGCCGCTAAAGAACGTGTTTTTTGGTCGAATCGTTTTTCAAGAAATTCGTAAGCGGTGTAAACTTTAAGCTTGTGGTAGAGAGGGATGAAGGTGTAGCAGATGATTACCATGGCCAGCGGTAAGCCAAAGTAAAATTGCACAAACCCCATTCCGTCGTTAAAGGCTTGACCGGGTGTGGAGAGAAAAGTAATTGCGCTCGCTTGCGTGGCCATCACTGAAACTCCCACAGTGTACCATGGGGTTTCGTTGTTGCCTAGAATGTAGTCTTCAACACTTTTTGTGCCACGCGTTTTCCACACTCCATAAACCACAATGAAGAAAAGCGTAACTATGAGTATAATCCAATCGAGTTGCTGCATTACTTATACAATTCCATGAGCATATAAAACAAAGCGAAGTAGCAAACATTCGCCAATAACATCCAGGTATATTTCTTTTTCCATTCCATAATTTGCTACTTTGAAACCGAAAGTAAATTAGCCAAAAGTTTGTAAGCGCCGGTTACGCCTTCTGGTAATTGTCGGAAAAAACTTATCCCGCAGTAAATGTAATGACCTTTACCGTAGGGTGCAATTAACAAACCCGATGTTTTTTGTGTTTCTCCTGTATCGGCCATACTCAAAACGGTTTGGTATTTTTCATCCCATTTTGAAGGAAAATAGAGGCCGCGTTCTTGTTTCCAGCTCAAGAAGTCGTTCTGCGTGAGTTTATTAGGTTTGTTGAGCACTTTTGCTTGCGGATCGATAAAATTCACTGCCGAATCTTCTTCGGTGACTCGCTCTCGTCCTATCGTAAGCGGGTAGGGTGTAAAATCTTTCAAAACCAAATCGTCGAGCGTGTTGTATTGCACCAAAAGCGTTTTTCCCGATTGTACGAAATCGAGCAAAAGTGCATGAATACCTACTAAATCTTTATTCACATTGTAGGCGCGAATTCCTGTAATGATTGCATCGAACGTGCTAAGCGATTCTCTAGTAACTTTTTTAGGATCTAACACCACAACTTCTGTTTGTAACTGTTTTAGATAATCAGCTACCTCATCGCCAGCACCGGGAATGTAGCCTATTTTCTTGGCTGAAATATCGATGTCGGCTACAACCAACTTGCAATGTGCTGGTGCAATGAGTTGTTGGTGGTAAATGTGGTCGAATTCTAAAGCGGTTCGGTGCAAAGCCGCTTCGTTGTTGTCGCCCACAACTGCGGTCAGCAAAACGGTATTGTCTGATTTCTGTGGCGTAACTTCGAAAAAAACCGTTTGTTTTTGTCCGGTTTTTAAATCGCGCAAAGCAATAAATTCGGGAGTAACTTTCCAATTTTCAGGTGCCTGCAAGCGAACGGTTGTTTCCGAGAGATCGCTGCTGGGTATAACAGCTAATTCTATGCGTTGTTTTTTGCCGGCTTTCACTAAAAGTGATGTTTGTGCAAAGGCAACATCAAGCTGCGGACTCACCAATAAAGGTTGGAAAATCTCACCTTTCACATCGTCGGTAGTTTTAAATACTACTGGCGTTTTGATGCTAATTGTCTGATTTTCGATTCCAAGAGTCACATTTACGATTACTGCCGGATTTTTTTCTGGAAGTCCGCGGTCGAGCTGATTCCCAACAGCAAACATGCCATCGGTTTTGTTGGCGTTTATGTAATAGGGCGTGGTGTACGGTAAATCTTTCTCCAAACGGAGCTTTAGTTTTTCTTTGTAGCCGACATTTGGTTTCAGCGGAAAATCTAGTTTTGTCACCAGTTGCGATTCTACCGAAATAGTATTCAAAACAAGCGGTATCTCACTGCGGTTAATTATTTCCAGCGAGGCTTCGAATGCGGTTCCGGGCGACATTCGGGCGCTGTTCGTGACAACTTCAATATAAAAACCGCAACTAGCCAAAATGAGTTTGTCGAGTTCCTGGAGTTTGTACGTGCGAAACCCTGATTCGGGTAATGTGTTGAATCGGCTGCGCAGTTCCAGTAATTTTGGTACGCTCGCCGACGGATTTTTAAAATCGAATTGTGCGATAAGGTCGTTGCAAATTTTAAGAATGTTATCTCTTTCGGAAACGCCGTTCCAGTCGTTAGTTTGAAATGCTTTATCGCCTTTGATGAATTCGAGGTATTCTTTTTCGCTGCCGCGCGAGCCCGACGAACCAAAACCTTGCGATTTGTGGCAACTTCTGCTCAAGGCCGCAATTTCTTGAATAGATTTTCCTTCGAGAGGTAGAAATGTTCCGAGATCAATCTCGGTTAAATTTGATTTATCTGCTGCGGCAAACTTTTCTTGGCTTCCGTAAAACCACCACGAGGTATTAAAGAACAACTGTTTTGCTTGCCAAACAGTAACGTATTTCAATTGTTCGGGAAACGCAGTTGGGTCGGCAGCCAGGTCAAATGCTTTCAGGCTTAATTGTGCAGAAGCGGTGTGGTGTCCGTGAGTGGTTCCAGGTGTTCGATGGTCAAAGCGATTGATAATGATTTCCGGTTGTAGTTTTCGGATAATCCACACCATGTCAGAAAGCACGTCTTGTTCGTTCCATTTGGCGAGGGTTTCGGTCGGGTTTTTCGAGAATCCGAAGTCGTTAGCACGGGTAAAGTATTGTTCGCCTCCGTCGATTTTGCGAGCTTCGAGCAGTTCTTGTGTGCGAATCATGCCAAGTTGATCGCGCAGTTGCGAACCGATTAAGTTTTGCCCACCGTCGCCGCGAGTGAGGGAAAGATATGCCGTTCGGTAGTGTTTCGCGTTCGCAAAATAGCTAATCAAACGGGTATTTTCGTCGTCGGGATGTGCCGCTACGTAGAGAACGGAGGTCGTTTTCGACAATTTTTGTAGGCCTTGGTAAATGTCGGCGGCATTCAGTTTTTCTGGTCTTTGCGCCCATAATGCGCTGCTAAAGCAAACGAGTAAGCAAACAAACTTCTTCAAAGCGTTTTTTTGGTAAAGATACTATTCCAAATAGAAATACATATTTCATTAACAGTGAACGTACCGTCGGTGCCTGAGCCTGTCGAAGGCTAATGGAGATTTTTGTATTAAGACTTTGTGACGTTCACTATTTAACGTATCGTTTTTTGGGAAGTTAGTCCCGATAGCTATCGGGATTGATGATTTTGCCATTTAACGTATCGTGTTACCACCCTAACCCACGTATCGTCGTTCGGTGCCTGAGCCTGTCGAAGGCTGGTGCGATTTTTGGGTGGCTTGACACGTTCTGTGTTTTCCTCAACAGTACCCTATTGCGCAAAATTCTGTGAGGTTCAGTGTTTTCTGTGC
>NZ_NOXX01000137.1 GCF_002251775.1 Flavobacterium aurantiibacter | reverse complement strand
TTATTGATTTTTAATCAATTATGTTTTTTGTCGTGTACTAAACATCCCTTTAATAATTAATGATGAAATCATATGTCTTGATACTATTACAGGCCAAATAAAATTATCAGCTGATGCAATCAATAAGATTGTCTCACTAAAACCATCTATGAAAGAAGGAATAAAGTTTGCGATTTGCCAAAACAAAAAGCCATTATTTACAGGCTATTTTTGGAGTAGTTTTTCTTCTTATGGCAGTAATTGGAATTCTATAGAATACAATCATACGAAAAAAGTAAGCGTACCAACAAACTTAAAAATATTCAAAGGGAATGGGATTGACGCATCAAAACGTAAAAAAATCAGCTTTGCTAATTATAAAGAACTAGTTCAAATTCTAAAACAATCAGAAAGGATTGGATGTAGAAACAATTAATTGCAAAAAAGTGATTTTAATGAAAACTTCGCTCAGATGGCAAATGCAATTATTGTAATAACCCCGATAGCGCGGATTTGTAATCCGTGCCGAAAGTAATACAGTATATAATCAAAGACGTTTGCCTAGCCCCGACTGCAGCGGCAGCCCGGAGTAAAAAAAGGCTGTGTGAATTGGGTTAAAAGCGGCGACCCCAGAAGCCGGTTGCAGCCCCATGAACACGCCTTTTTTTACGAGGACTACAGCGAAAGGCGGGAATAGCTACAAAAACTAATTAGCCCACTCAACACCCACGCGTATCGTAACGTTTTGGTTGGGATATGTGATCGTAATAAACTCCGGACGGTCGGTTTCGTAGTTTGAAAAATTGATTTCGCCGTAGTAAGGTGCTTCCATAAAGAAGTCGATCATGCCAATTTCGCCATCTACTTCGCCGGCACCAAAACGCAAAACACTGCTCGGAACTACGTATAAATTTTCGTTTTCGAGATTCCAAAACAAGCTCTGTTGGTTGAGTTGTATCGCCGAAAAATACCACTGTCGGTAGTTAAAAGCCGATTCGCGGTAATTGCCGATTTGAATTTTCTGAAAACCAAAACGCAAGTCGGCTTTTGCATCGGTACTTCCCGCCGGAAATTCGGTATCGAGATCGGTGTTGATGCCCGTAAAATTTATAAGTTCGATCGATTTTAACCTCACCGCATTTCCGCGAACAACATTTACAGTGATCGATTTTTCGCCCAACGCGCCAGCCGCATTTTTGCAACGAATTTTCAGCGTTTGCGTACCCGGCGTTTGAAATGCAAAATAAATATTGGTGTTGGAACCAAATCCGTTTAGGGCGTAACCACCTGTTTGAAAATTATCGAACGACGGCCAAACTTCCGTAATTACTTCGGCTGCAACCAGGTTTATAGTAAGCAATTGATCGATGCTAACTGTGGTAGCACTCGGCGTTGCCGTAAATTCGAAAACCTCCGGTTCGGTATTGATTTCACTAGAACTTTCGGAACAGCCCAAAAGGATTAAATAACAAAGTAAAGTGGCAATTTTTTTCATGTGTACTATCATTTAAGCAACCGGATGCAGGGCAATTTCGGCGGCATCGAGTTCGAGTTTGATTTTTTCTAGCGTTTCAGCCGCAATTACGGGATAATCGGTGAATGAAACCCAAGGTCGGACCGCAATTTTTACGTGATCGGCCAAGGCAATTACATCGACACGCGGTTCGGGATTCGTTAGAATCTTTGGATTATCGGACAAAATTTTTTCAATTATTTCTTTTACTTTCAGCAAATTAGCGTTATACGAAATGGCAATGCTCAAATCAACACGGCGAATACCAGCTTGCGATAAATTTACAATAGTTCCGTTGCTTAACGCGCCGTTTGGAACATAAATTGTTTGGTTGTTAGCACCGATGATTTTTGTTACAAAGATCTGAATTTCAGAAACTTCGCCGGTAACGTTTTGCGCTTCGATGTAATCGCCTACGCGGAAGGGTTTGAACAAAATAATGAGCATGCCTCCGGCAAAATTCGACAACGAGCCTTGTAAGGATAAACCAACCGCCAAGCCCGCAGCTCCTAAAATGGCTACAAACGATGAGGTTTCTATACCCAATTTTGAAATGAAGGCAGCGAACAGAAAAGCGCGCAAAATCCAGAGAAAAATGTCGGCTAAAAACTTACTTAAGGTAGGGTCGAGTTCGCGTTTGAGCATGATCCGACGGATGAGTCGGTTTACGATTCGAATTAAATACAAACCAACAAATAGAATGATAAACGCACTGATGAGTTTTGGCGAGTAATCGATGATGATTTGCCAAAGTTTCTCGGTGTAGGTGCTAATTTTTTGGGTTTGAACGTCGATTGAAGATTGCAAAAACATAGCTTTTTTATTTTTCCGCAGCAAAAGTACGGCTTGGTGGTGTTAATTCCGACACGCGTTTACAACTTTCGATTTGAGGAATTGTTAGCGTTGGTTCGCGGCAAAAAACCAATCTTTTGGCAGCTCGTTGATGCTGGTCACGGGCAAGTCGCAACCGGCAACCGAACAGCTGTACAGTTTTACTTCATCGCTATATTTTCCTGTTGTTTGTGGAAGTTCAAAATGGGTTGAAGCATAGATGATTTGCACGTCGGCCGCTATATTTTCGAGGATTTCGAGTTTTGCAGCAAAGTTCGGATTTGAGACAATGACGGCGCGCTGTTGGTTGTAGTTGGCGAGCAAAATAGAAAGCCAGTTGGCATACGCTCCGGGATAATCGATGCGAACGGTAATTGCTTCGAGCATTTTGTTTGCTCGTTCTAAAAAGTCGTTGTTCGAGCAAATGATGCCCAAGCGAAACAAATTCCTGCAATGCACCGAATTCGAGGCATTTATAACGTTGTCTTCGGTTTCGATATGTACCAAAGATTCGCGCGTGGCCGAGGCTTGATATTTGAAGAAAATGCCGTTTTTGTGATCAAACTCGCGCAGAACGGTCTGGCAAAGATCGATTGCTTTACGGAGAAAATTCTCGTTTGCCGTTAGCTGGTAGTAATCTAAAAACGCTTCGATAGCAAAGGCGTAATCTTCGAGACATCCGTTTATTTCTTGCGTATCTACCCGAAAAACGCGATTTCCAGTTAAGCTGTTTTTTTCCAAAGCAAAGGCCAGGTCGGTAGCGCGCTGAAGGTACTCTTCGTCGCCGAATGCCGTAGCAGCTTTGCAGTAGGCGCTCAGGAGTTGGGCGTTCCACGAGCTAATTTTTTTGGTGTCGGTAACCGGATCGGATCTCTTTTTTCGTGCCGTTTTCAGCAGACCCAAGCTGTTTTCAAGTTTTTCCGCGAAGGCACTTTCGTGGAAGTTCAATTTGTGCGCCAGAGAAAGGTCGTCGTCGGTTCGAAATAAAACATACTGTTCGTCTTCCCAATAGCCGAGTTCATCGACATGAAAAACTTTGGAGAAGAAATCATACGATTCGCCTAATACGGCTTGAAGTTCGTCTTTTGTCCAGGTATAGAATGCGCCTTCGGCTGCTGTTCCGGAGGCGTTTAGGCTGTCGGCATCGAGTGCGGCAAAGTATAAACCAGATTCGGATTTTAAATTTTCTTCCAGAAACAGGGTGGTTTGTTTTGCGATGCGTTTAAGAAAAGAATCGTTGAATTGTTTGGCTGTTTCTGCGCAAAGCGAAAGGAGTTGAGCATTGTCGTATAACATTTTTTCGAAATGCGGAACATGCCAGCGGTGGTCGACTGAGTAGCGTGAAAACCCGCCGGCTACAGCGTCGTAAATTCCTCCTAATGCCATTCGTTTTAGCGTGTATAGCGCGAAATTGCTGTACGTATTTAAGTTGAATTGATTGCCAACTTCTAACAGTAATTTATAGTTGGAAGGCATCGGAAATTTGGGTGCCCGATCCATTCCACCCCATTCGTGATCGAAGTTCGACGACCATTTTTCGAGCAGTTGCGCAAAAAACTCTTTTTGATTTTCGGGTTGTGATGGAAACTCAAAAAGCGGTTTTATTTCCAGCGGATTTTGGATGGAAAGTAATGCATGTTCGAGTTTCTCGGCGTATTCGAAAATGACAGCCGGCTGATTTTGGTACAATTTTGCTAGTTGTTCAAGGCTCTGTGTCCATTCTTCAGTTCGGAAATAGGTTCCGCCCCAAATAGGTCGGCCGTCGGGCAAGGTAACTACGTTTAGTGGCCAGCCGCCGCGTTGCGTCATGAGTTGCACGGCTTTCATGTAGGCGGCATCGATGTCGGGATGTTCTTCACGATCGATTTTCACCGAGATGAAGTGTTGGTTCATCAATGCGGCCACGTCTTGGTTTTCGAAGCTTTCGTGTTCCATCACATGGCACCAATGACAAGCTGCGTAGCCGATGCTAAAAACGATTAGCTTATCGGCTGCGGTGGCTTGATCTAAGATTTTTTGCGAATACGCTTTCCAGTAAATGGGATTATTGGCGTGTTGTTTGAGATACACACTTTTTTGTTGGGCGAGTTCGTTCATGTGTATCGGGATGTTTGGTGCTAGGCGTTAATGGCTTCGACTTTAATTTGTTCGTCTTTTAGCATGTCTTTCAACATGTTTTCGATACCGCTTTTCAGGGTAAATGTCGACGATGGGCAGCCGCTGCACGCACCTTGTAAAACAACTTTTACGCGTTTATCTTCTGGGTCGTACGAATCGAAAAGAATATTTCCGCCATCGGCAGCCACTGCTGGTTTTACGTATTCTTCGAGAATATTGATAATTTGCTGCGACGTTGTATCTAGGTTGTCGAAATTGGCGACAGTTTGCTTTTCTGCGACAGCGGTTTTTTTGAAAGCTTCTTCGTTGAGAATAGGTCCGCCGCTTTCCACATAACTTTTGATGAACGTGCGCAGTTCGAGCGTAATTTCGTTCCAGTCGTAACTGCTGTATTTGGTGATTGAGACGTAATTTTCATCGATAAAAACTTCTTTCACGAATGGGATTTTAAAGAGTTCGATAGCCAGGGGTGCTTCTTGGGCTTCGTCGATATTTTTAAATTCTGCCGCTACTTTGGTGAGCAAACGGCTGCAGACGAATTTCAAAACCGCGGGATTAGGTGTGGTTTCACCGTAAACTGTTGCGGGCTTTTTCAATTCAAAAGCTGGTTTTTCGGGCAATTTTACGAGAATTCCTCCGTTATTAATGAAGTCGTTTATTTGTTCAGCGACAGCATCTTTGACATCTTCCCACTCGACAATATTGTAACGTTCAATAGCGATAAAGTTATCTGCGAGAAGAACTGATTTTACAAAAGGGAGGTAAAAAAGCTGTTGGGCTAGTGGAGAGTTTACGGCTTCATCGATGTTTTTAAACTGATGTTGTCCGCCGGGTATTGTATGTGCTTGCAACTCAAACTTTAAAATTGTTGGGTTTTGAGTTGATTTAATTATAACATTTTCCATAAAAATTGTAGTATTCTGCAAAATTAACAAAGAAACTACGGTTACTTATTTATATTTGGAGATTTAATAAATCTTTAAGGAAAGCTTATGGTTTTAGATACAGGTATCGACTAACATTTGGGTATCGCTATGAAAAAATTATTACAATTACTTTTATTTTTTGGATTCATACAAGTAGCAGTAGGTCAGCAGGCTGATGTTGTAGTTTCTGTAACGAACAATCAAATTGTGTATGTTCCTGGGACGGAATTAATTTACACAATAACCGTTTCAAATTTTGGGCCCAATACGGCCAATGGCGTTGAGGTTATTAGTCCGCTTCCTGCTGGAATCACCGAAGGGTATTATTGGGAAGGCAGTAATAATACATCGGGTTCAAATTCACAGCTTTTTGATCGGATACGCACATTAACTTCTGGGCAAACGGTTACCTACACGTTGTTTATCGATGTTCCATTAACATACAGCGGCCCTCTCACAGTTGCAGCTACGGCCAACAGTATCGGAGCTCCGGCACTTACTGCACCGCCCTCTCCGGCATTGCCAGCTGTAGCCGATCCGAATTCGAATTCGAACTTAGCTTCTGATACAGATCAACAAAGCTCTTCTGATATTGCACTTACTTTTACGAACAATACTACTTATTATTTTCCGGGACAGGTATCTACCTATATTGCTACGGTAACAAATTTAGGACCGACGCCAGCGTTAAATGTTTCGATTTTCTGTGATATACCTAGCACAATTCCAGATGCTAATTTTACTTGGACAGGCTCGAATGGTAGCTCTGGTACGGGAACAGCCTTGTCTGACAATTTAGGCAATTTAGCTGTTGGAGAAACCGTTACTTACACACTAAATATCGCTGTTCCTACGGATTTTCAAGTGCTTTTGCAATTAAATTGTTCGGTTTTTTCAACCTCAACAGATGCAAATTTGACGAACAATAACGTAACTCAATTCGATGTAAAAGCGCAGGGAGCTGATATTACGGTTACTAACTCAGATAATTCGGATACATATATAGCGGGAAGTAGCTCTACATATACAGTCGTTGTTCAAAATTTAGGTCCAGATGTAGCTACAAACGTAGATGTTACATTTCCTTTGCCTGTTGGTATAACATCAATGTCTTGGGCGGGTAACGCTACTGGCGGAACGGGTGCATTGTCTAACACCATTCCTAGTTTGGCAGTAGGTGCAAATGTAACTTATACAGTAACTATAGATGTTCCGATTGGCTTTACGGGATCTTTAATTGCAGTAGCCAATGCCAGCGGAGTTGAAACTGATTTGAATTCACAATGCGACGGATGTACCGATATTAATACATCGGGAGCTGATCTAGTAACTACGATTACCAACAATCAGACAACTTTTGCAGGAGGATCGCAAACAACGTATACTGTTGCAGTAACAAATAATGGTCCGCAAACAGCCGAGAATGTATCGGTTATACAAACTTTATCAGCAGGAGCAGATGTTATAAGTTGGTCGGCTACAAACGGTACAGCTGGAGCAGATTTGTTAGATTTAGTAATACCAGCTTTAGCTGCAGGCGAAACAGTAACATTTACTATAAATGTATCTGTTTCAAATACAGCAGTTTCTCCATTAGTGAGTACAGTTAATGTGGATTCGGATACATTTGATCCAAATCCTAATTGTTCCACTTGCACAGATTCTGACACTAAACGTAGTGGTGATGTTAGTGTATCTATCACCAACAATGCTACAGAGTATGTTCGTGGAACGACGACCCAGGGAGTTTACCAAATAACGGTAACTAATAATTCCTCAGAAATTGTCAACGGAGTTACCATTACAAATCCTTCTCCATCAGGTTTAACGACGTACGTATGGACATCTTCCATAGGAACAAGTGGGACAGGAGGTATCACACAAACTATTCCAAGCATAGGTCCTGGCCAGTCAGTTGTATATACAATCAATTACACGGTTTCTCCATCATTTACTGCGAATTTAGTGAGTACTGTTACCGTTGTATCGCAAGGTTTAACAGACAGTTCGACTGCAAATAATGTGGCTGTGGATACAGATGTACCTCTATTGACCGCCGACTTGCAAATGACTATATCAAATGGACAGACGATCTATGTAGCGCCATCAACACTAGTTTATACTGTGGTTGTCCGAAATAACGGACCAACGCCAGCGACGAATATCAATGTTTCTATTCCCGCTTTAAGCGGTGGAGCTGCAATAACTTCATGGACTGGTAATGCTGCTACTGGAGATACTTCAGTTACAAATACAATTTCAAATTTGGCTGTTGGCGCTACAGTAACATATACTTTAAATGTAACTGTACCTGCTGGTTTTGCAGGAGATTTGACAGTAGCTGGAACGGTTACGGGTTCATCGGGGGATTTATTTCCAAGCAATAACGCGGGTCTTGATGTTGATGTTATTTCCAATCCACAAGCCGATGTAACGGTTTCAATTTCCGATAATACAACAACTTATACGCCAGGGACCATACAAACCTACACAGTTGCAGTTACCAACAATGGCCCTCAAAGTGCGGCAGCTGTAAACGTTTCTATTCCAATTCCCGCTGGAGTAACTACGGTAACTTGGGTCGGCAATGGCACCAACGGAACAGGGGCAATAAATAACAATATCACCTCCTTAGCAGCTGGAGAAACTGTGATTTATACGTATAATGTTACAGTTCCTATTACTGCAAACGCGGCAATAGTTGTAACTCCAACAATAACTTTTGCAGCAGATTCGGATACTTCAAACAACACTGTTTCTGACACGAATTCACCTCCAAGCTCCGACGTTTTAATTACAGTTACGCCGCCAACACCTGCGCCTACTAAAGGAACACAAGCCACTTTTGTTGTTACGGTTACAAACAATGGCCCAAGAGTAGCAACTAATGTTCAAATTTCAAATGCAAATCCTGTGGGTGCTGCAATAATTTCTTACACATCCAATAATGGGCTTTCGGGTTCGGGTCCGCTTAACCTGACAATTCCGTCGCTAGGAGTAGGGGCAAGCGTGATTTTTACAGTTGTTGTCGATATCCCAGTAAATTTTTCAGGAACTTTAAACAATACAGCAAGTGTAAGCAGTACAACAGCTGATTTAAATCTAGCGAATAATTCAGCAACAGGTTCTACCGTTCCGGTTAATTCTACAGTTGCTAACGATATTTCAGTTACAATATCTAATGCTGTAACCACTTATATAGCTGGTCAAACTTCAATCTATACAATTACAGTTCGCAACTTAGGAACGGCCTCGGCAAGTAATGTTTCGGTGAATAGCAGTTTGCCGGCAGATATCACCTCAGCTACGTGGACGGGTAATAGCACATCGGGCAACGGATCTTTGGTCGACGTTATTTCCTCCTTACCCGCTGGTTCTGCAGTACAATATACCGTAACTGTAAATATTCCGGCAAGCTTTCCACAAACAGCCAATTTGGTTTATACCGTAAATGCAATATTCCCATCGGATACAAATACTTCAAATAATCAGGCAACCGATGTTGATTCACCGCGACCGTTTGCTGATTTATCTGTTTTAAAGACAGATAATAAAACCACTTATGCTGAAACGCGTTTTGTTGACGATAAAATTGGTGATACAGTACCTGGATTTACGATTGAAGAATTCAATGAGTATGTAGTTACGGTAATTAATAATGGTCCGTCCGATGCTGTAAATGTTTCAGTTATAGATTTGCTTCCGAGTAATCCGATAGCTACCAACACAGCAATAGTTCCATCTGACATGACTTGGGTAGGTCCGAATGGGACTTCGGGGACCGGAACAATGATATCAAATTTACCTTCGCTTGCAGCAGGAGCCACGGTTACATACACAATTAGAGTTCGGGTACCTGCCAATTATAACATAGGTAGTAATAGTAATTTTACCAATACCGCTTCAGTAGCCAGCGACACCCCTGACGGAAATATTGCAAATAACTTGAGTACAGACGTTAACACGCCTGCATCTAGATTTATACTGGTAGAAAATGATCCTGCGAAGTATTCTGTGAATGGTCAGCTTAGCGGTTTAGCAGAAGGTTTTGTTCAAAACGTTTTAGTGCGTTCTAATTGTGCAGAAACAAGTAACTGGCAGTTGTCAAGCGGTCCAAATCCTTTGAATTACTCTGTTGGTTATTTTAATAGAAGAAATTCAGACTTTCCCATACAAGACGGTATCGTTTTAGTTTGCGGTAATGCTATGGATCCAAATGGTGCGGCAGGACCAAACGCTGCAATAGTAGATGGAGGAAATTGGGCAGGCGACACTGATTTTAACCCAGGATTTATGGTGCCACCAGTTGGTATTCCAGCAAATACGACCAATGATGCAGCCTTCCTGAAGTTTAATTTTGTTCCGTCGACAGATAAGCTAAAGTTTAACTTTGTATTTGCTTCTGAGGAATACAGTCAGAACAATTTTGAGTGTACCTATTCTGATGTATTTGCTTTTATTTTGACGGACCTTACTGCTGGAGGACAACCTAAAAATCTTGCAGTTATTCCAAATACGAATATACCCGTAAAAGTAACCACTATTCACCTTCCTGGTTGTGATGGAGGACAAAATCCACAGTGGTTTGGGAAGTATAATTTTAATAATGCCGATGCAACTGTTGCAGCAAACGCTGCGATTAACTTTAACGGACAGACGCGCATTATGCAAGCGCAGGGAGATGTCATTCCTGGACACCAATATTCCATCAAATTGGTAATAGCAAATCAAGGAGACGCTGCGTTGGCTTCTGCTGTATTTATCGAAGGAGGAAGTTTTGATTTTGAATCTGAAATTTCAGGAGCTGCACCATTCGATGATGTCACTGAATTTGAAGGAGGAAATGCCGTTTGTGATGAAGAAATTCGTACGATACAAATTGGCTCTGCACCGCTACCAAATGCTACATACAGCTGGCTTCTTAATGGTGTGAAAATCGATGGAGAAAATCAGTTTCAGCTGCAAGTTTCAGAAAATGGTGTCTATACAGCTGTGATAACTTTTGCGACCGGCTGTAAAAAAACAGATGATATAATAGTCAATTTCACTGATCCAATTCCTACAGCCGATCCCGAGAATATTACCCTAATAAATCCTTTAACACCAACCGTAACATTTAATATTAATCAGACATTACAAGTTTTGAATGGCTTTAGTTCTGCATTGTACGAAGTATCGTATCACCCAGACCAACAGTCTGCTATGGATTTTGCAAATAATATAAATGAAGCAGTTCCATTTGTAGTTAATATCGAAGACTTGCCGCTCACACTGTGGATGCGGATTGGGGATTTAAACTCCACGGCATTTTGCTCAAAATATCGACCTTTCGTTTTAGATGTATTTAATCCGACTGGAACAATTTCCTACGATGTATCAACAGGTTGTAGTGCACCAGGAGTTATTGGTACACCAACACAAAGCCCAGATTTAGAGCTGGGAGGGACATATTTTGCAACTCCTTCAGGGCTAGCTATCGATCCAGTTACGGGAGTTATTGATTACGAAGCCAGCACACCTAGTAATACTCCATATAGCGTCGCTTATACTATTCAGGTTTCAGATGATATTTCATATACCACACCTATTGTACAAATAACTGTAGAGAACTGCTGTATTACTACACTTCCGACGGACTTTCCAGTTTGTTACTCCAATCCCATTACCATCACTGCCACCAGTGATAAGCCAGCAGCTACTTTTAATTGGACTGGACCGAATGGCTTTACAGCAACTGGCACTACTATTACCGATTCTGCTGTTCTCCCCGCGGGTACTTATACTTATACAGCCACAGCTAATGATAATGGGATTGATTGTGATTCAGATTCAATTGTCATAACTGTACTGCCAGAGGTTACAGCTCAAATAGTGCCTAATAATTTTACGGTCTGTTCAGGGAGTAACACAGCTGTTCAATTCCAAGGACTAGCTGGTGCAACCATAACTTACAACATAAACGGTGGTGCAGATCAGACAGCAGTTTTAGATGCTACCGGATTTTTTCAAGTAGTCTTCACCAATGTAACCACTCCTTTTACTGTTAATTTGACCAAAGTTGAATTGATTTCATCAATAGTTTGTTCTCTACTTGGAACACCGATTTTAGATACCGTTACAGTTTCAACCGGTGCACCAACTGCTACAATCGGTTCTCCTAATCCGATTTGTGAAGGTAGTAATGCTACAGTGCCGGTTTCCGCAACTCCTAATACTATAGTTAATTTCGAGTATCAGAATTTGTCGGGAACTCAAAACGGATCAATACCGATTGATGGAAGCGGGCAAGGCCTTATAACACTAAACAACTTAACTTCGATTACCACTGTTAACTTGTTGAGCGTTACAACATCCGATACCCCGCCTTGTACAGCTACAATCACTGGTCAATCTGCAGTTGTT
>NZ_NOXX01000125.1 GCF_002251775.1 Flavobacterium aurantiibacter | reverse complement strand
TTTTATTGATTTTTAATCAATTATGTTTTTTGTCGTGTACTAAATTTTTTTTCATATTTTGTTTAGTTAATGGTTCCCGTTTCTTTCCCAAGTTACGGGAACCTTTATTAAAAAAAGCGTGTTATGAGTAACAAACCTAAAATGTCTTTCTGGCAAATTTGGAATATGAATTTCGGGTTTTTCGGAATTCAATTCAGCTTCGGATTGCAGCAAAGCAATATGAGCGCCATTTATAAGTATCTAGGAGCCGACGAAGCCTCGTTGCCCATGCTGTGGTTAGCCGGACCGGTTACTGGTTTGATTATTCAACCCATTATTGGTGCGATGAGCGACAATACCTGGTCGCCAAAATTTGGAAGAAGAAAGCCGTATTTTCTTATCGGTGCTGTAGTTTCGAGTATAGCGCTTATAGCTATGCCGTTTTCTTCTGCTTTATGGATGGCTGCAGGATTATTGTGGATTTTAGATGCCGCCAATAATATTGCCATGGAACCCTATCGTGCATTTGTAGCCGATAAACTTCCTAAAGATCAGCACGCCATTGGGTTTCTCATGCAAAGCTTTTTCGCAGGTTTAGGAATCACGCTTGCCAATTTTACGCCTGCTATTTTAGTAATGTTAGGAATACTTTCTATTAGCGACAAAGCCGAAAATGGTATTCCGATTTACACCTACTATGCGTTCTTTATCGGTGCGGTTGCCGCCATCGTTTCAGTGCTGCTTTCGGTTTCAACGACTAAGGAGTACCCGCCAACTGAAGAAGAATGGCGAGAAATTCAAGC
Source organism: Flavobacterium aurantiibacter (assembly GCF_002251775.1). Classification (GTDB taxonomy): domain Bacteria; phylum Bacteroidota; class Bacteroidia; order Flavobacteriales; family Flavobacteriaceae; genus Flavobacterium; species Flavobacterium aurantiibacter. The sequence continues at coordinate 10,838 of NZ_NOXX01000125.1, read as the reverse complement.
GCAAAAAGCCAAGCACAATCTCATTTCCAGCGTTTGGAACGAAATTGTGGAAGCAATGAAAACCATGCCTTTAACAATGAAACAGCTTATTCCAGTGAAGTTTTTTACTTGGTATGCCATGTTTTGTTACTGGGAGTTTATCACCTCGGCGCTGGCACAGAATGTCTTTAAAACCACCGATCACAATGCGGTCGGTTTTTCTCAAGCACAATTACTTACCGGAAATCTAAACGGCACATACAACATCATTTGTTTTGTAGCGGCGTTTGCATTAATCCCGCTTGCGCTGAAGATTGGTGCCAAAGGCGTTCATTTCATCGCATTGTTGCTCGGAGGTTTGAGTTTGATTGCCATGCCGTATCTCGACAATACCACAGTGCTGCTCACCATACCGAATCCGGTTGGATCAGACATTGTCATCAGTACAATTTATCTGTATGCATTAGGTTTGGGTATCGCTTGGGCCTCCATGCTCGCCATGCCGTACCAATTACTCGCAGGTTCTATTCCTGCCAAAAAACGCGGCGTTTACATGGGCATTTTTAATATGTTCATTGTAATACCAATGATTATTCAAATTTTTTCCATGCAGTATTTCGTGTACGATTTACTCGGAACCAATCCGTCTAATGTGATTACTCTCGCGGGAGTTTTCTTAGTGCTGGGAGCTGTTTTCACCTTATTAATTACTGTAAAGAATAAAAATGAAGTGGTTGATTAACGACGAGCAATTGCAAAAAGGCTATCACAATGCGATTGCGGTACTTCACCGCTGCAGCAGCAACATTGGTTTTTTAGCCAGTAGCGAAAACAAAGATAACTACCGACGCGTTTGGGCACGTGATGGCGTGGTGTGTGGTTTAGCAGCGCTGGCATCAAAAGATCAAACTTTAATTGCCACTTTTAAAAAAACCTTGCAAACGCTGGGAGATTTTCAACACGATTTGGGCATCATTCCTTCTAACGTTTATTTCTCCGACGGCCAACCAAAGATTAGTTACGGCGGTTTAGTGGGCCGAACCGACACCACTTGTTGGTACTTGCTCGGCTTGGCTTTGTATGTTCAACAAACGAACGATTGGGCATTTTTAGAAGAAACCCAATCTATCATTCAAAAGGCATTGCGGCTTCTAGATACTTGGGAATACAATACCGGAGGTTTGTTGTATGTACCCCTTTCGGGGAATTGGGCCGACGAGTACATCGTAGAAGGTTATGTGCTGTTCGATCAAGTATTGCGTTTGTGGGGCCTGAGCGCCTTACAACAGCTACAGCCCGCCGCTGATCTGAAATCGAAAATAGCGCAAATTCGAACTAAAATTTACGACAATTTCATTCAGCTCGATGAAGCAAAATCTTTGCATCCGCGCACCTTTTCAATGGTAACTACACAAGAATACGTGCCGGCATGTTTTAGCCCTGCCGGTTATAAAAATTATTTTGATGCCTTCGGAACGGCCATATTGCTATTTACCGATTTAGTACCTACCAATAGAGCCGAAAAAATGGCCGATTTCATGAGTAGTTTAACGTATGAAACCAAAACGAAATTAGTTCCGGCGTTCTGGCCACCGGTTTTTGAAACGGATGCCGAGTATCGACTTTTGTCGGAAAACCACAAGTACGAATTTCGGAATGCCGCTTACGAGTATCACAATGCGGGAAGCTGGTGTATGGTAAATGGCTTTGCAGGCGTTGCTTTGGCACAACACGGTAAAGTGGCAGAGGCTACAACTCTCTTGAAGGCCGTTAACGAAGCGAATTCGTTAGGTGAAAATGGTTTTTACGAACACCATCATTCTCTTACAGCCGAACCTAAAGGAACTCGCTACTGCGCGTGGAGTGCAGCCGGACAAGTGCTCTTAACTCAATCTTTAAATCAAGAACTTTCATGGAAGTTTTAAAAGCTGATATCATTTGCGCAGGCGAAATTTTGGTCGACTTTATCGGCCACGAATTGCAACCCATTGCACATACAAAAGATTACCACCGCTATTTGGGCGGTTCGCCAACTAATGTGGCCGTAAACCTACAACGCCTGGGGAAATCGGTTGCTTTAGTGGCAACTTGCGGGCAAGACGGTTTGGGAACCTACATTATCGATAAGTTAAAAAGTAATCAGGTTGATTGCCGATACATTCGTCAAACGATGGAGCATCCTACTTCGGTTATCTTTATCTCGAGATCTACCGAAACGCCTGAGTTTATTCCGTTCCGCGAAGCCGATTGCCAGATTCTAACCTCGCAATTTCCCGACGACTTGGTGCAAAATTGCCAAGTTTTTCACACCACCTGCTTTGCCCTGAGTAAAAATCCGGCTCGCGAGGCTATTCTCAATCGAGCGGCAGCCGCTAAAGCTGCGGGAGCACTTTTGAGTATCGATTTAAATTACGCTTCGAAAATATGGCCCGACCTGCTCGAAGCACATCAAATTATTCGCAGTTATTTGTCGCACGGTGCTTTGCTAAAAATCAGTAACGACGATTGTTATCGCTTTTTCGGAACACATAAATCGGAGAGTGAGATCTTTTCTTTTTTCCACAATTCGGGAGCTAAAATTATTTGCTTAACCAAAGGACCCGATGGTGTGAGCGTCTCGGCGGCAAATGGAGAAACGTTTTCCAAACCCGCTTTACCCATTGAATCTGTAAAAGACACAACGGGAGCGGGCGATGCGTTTTGGTCTGGATTTATTTTCGCGTATTTATCCGGCTACTCCTTGCCCGATTGTACCAAAGCCGCACAAAAACTAGCGCACATTAAATTGCAAAACGTGGGTCGTATTCCAGATAATATTCCGCTGCGCGAAGCGGTTTTTCACGGGATTTGAGGAATAAACACCAATTATCAGAAATCTAAAAATGTAGATTAAGATTGCCGTTGCATTAATTTTAAAGCAAAGGCACGAAGAACTTTTTGGTTATCTTCAGAAATGCCTAATTGTTCGATCGTTTGTAAAGCATCGTCGGTAAACTTTTCAATCGCTTCTTGTGTGCGTGCAGCCGCGTTTGTTTCTTGAAAAATGTGTTTCACACGGGCTATTTTTTCTGTTGGATCTTGAGGTTGCCCGCTAAACCATTGTTCGAGTTCTTCAACTAGCGTTTTGTTATCACTTTGTTTTGTGAGAAGGTAGAGATAGGTTTTTTTGTTTTCGATGATGTCGCCACCAACTTGCTTGCCGAAGGTTTCCGGATTTCCGAAAGCGTCGAGATAATCGTCTTGAATTTGAAATGCGATTCCCAAATTCAATCCGAAATCATACAGCAATTGCGCTTGTTCTGTCGTAGCGCCGCCAATTAAAGCGCCCATCTTAAAAGCACAAGCCACTAAAACAGCGGTTTTGTAAGTAATCATGTGCAAATATTCGGGAATTGTTACGTCCGAACGCAATTCAAATTCAACATCCCATTGCTGTCCTTCGCAAACTTCTAAAGCTGTTTTTGAAAACAGTCGAAATAACGCAACTTGTAATTGAGCCTCGTATTCTTCGAGTTGCTGATATGCCAAAATGAGCATGGCATCGCCAGAAAGTATGGCGGTATTGGTATCCCACTTTTCGTGAACGGTTTGTCGGCCACGTCGCAAAGGTGCCGCATCCATAATATCGTCGTGGAGCAAGGTGAAATTGTGAAAGATTTCCACAGCTTTTGCCGCCGATAAAGCTCTTTTGTAATCGCCTGAATAAAACTGCGATCCCATCAAAACCAAAATAGGTCTCAGGCGCTTTCCGCCGTCTTGTAAAATGTAATCAATCGGCTCGTATAATCCTTTTGGCTCGCGCGCTGCGTATTGGTTCAATAAGGCTTCTTCAAAAGAAATTTTGTATTCAGACAGCATGTATCTTTTTTCGCTAAAGTAGGGCATTCCCACTAAATTTAAGCACCTTGTTTCTTGTAAATCTTTCGTTATGGCAGCGATTTTTCCCTTCCGCGAAAGCGAAAAATTAACCTAAACTATTGAAAAACATATCACTAGTATAGGCTTTTCACCCCAGTGTTAAAAAATTGTAAAAACTAAGGAAACTATTTTAGTATTAAAAGTTTCCAAGATACCTTTGTCGAAATTTTTGACGATGAAGGACAAAATAGTAGAACGTGCCACCGAGCTTTTCTTTAAGATGGGCTTTAAGAGTGTGACGATGGACGATATTGCCGCCGACATGTCGATTTCTAAAAAAACGATTTACAAGTATTTTTCGAATAAAGAGGATTTGGTTTCCGACAGTGTAACCCTGATACACAGTAAAATCATGTCGATGATGCACGACGTTATTGCCAAAGATTACAATCCGATAAAAGAAAATTTTGAAATTAGAAACATGTTTAAAGAGATGTTTCATATTGCTGAAGCATCGCCCGTGTACCAATTGCGGAAGTTTTACCCAGAGATTTATCAGCACATTTTACAAGTACAGTTTACCCAATGTAAACACTTTGTGCAGCACAATCTTGAAAAAGGTATCGAACGCGGGTATTATCGTGCCGACATCAACGTAACCGAATGCATTGGTTTTTATTACACCCTGATGTTCCACATCAACGAGACTTCTCCCTTGGAAAAAGAAGCTTGGCAGCGCGAATTGTACATACTGGAATATCATACCCGTGCTATTGGTACGCCCAAAGGCATCTCAGAACTCGAATCATATCTATCAATTCCAAATATTTAACCAAAATGAAGTACCTAATACCCGTAGTGACGCTGTTGTATGCTTCTGGAATTTTCGCTCAAGGCGGAACCGAAAGTCAACCGAAGAGCTACAATTTTAACCTGACAGAGGCCATTGCGCATGCGCTGGAGCACAACGCAAAAGTCATTAATGCAGGACGCGATATCGAAATTTCCCGAAAGAAAAAATGGGAAACAACCGCGGCTGGTTTGCCGCAAATTAATGCCGGAATCGATTACCAATACAATATCGAGATTCAAAAATCGGTGGTTCCAGCAGAATTTTTTGGAGGTCAGCCCGGCGAATTCACCGAGATTGCCTTCGGAACCAAACAATCCGCAATTGCCCGCTCAACCTTGTCGCAACTCTTATTCGACGGTTCGTACATCGTAGCACTTCAAGCGTCTAAAACGTATTTGAAATACTACCAAAATGCCAAGCAAAAAACCGATGCCGATGTGCGTGAAACCATAATTAACGCTTACGGTTCGGCGGTTTTAACCGACGAGAGTATCAAGATTTTGCAACGCAACAAGCAATTAGTTGAAAAGCTGCTTTCAGACACGCAAGAAACTTTTAAAAACGGCCTGATTGAAGAAGAAAACGTAGAGCAATTGCAACTTACTCTGGCCAGCATCCAAAGCAACTTAAACAACGTAACTCGTTTGCGAAACATTAGTTACAACATGCTTAAATACGAATTAGGCTTAGAAATTCAAGATCAGCTTACGCTAACGCAAACGCTCGATCAGTTGGCAACCGAAAGTGTAGCTACGTCTTTGAATGCCACCAATTTCGATGTAAAACAAAACATCGATTACAAAATATTGGAAAACCTCAACGAGCAACGCCAGTTGGAATACAAATTAGAGCGCAGTAAAGCACTTCCGAGCCTATCAGCCAATTTGAACTTTGGATACAATGCATTTAGCGATAGGTTTACGTTTTTAGACCGGCAACAACGTTGGTTGAACTACTCTTTTGTAGGTGCCAGCTTAAATATTCCGATTTTCTCTTCGTTTGCACGTTCGTCGAGAACACAACAAGCTAAAATTGCCATCGAACAAGCAAAAACGCAATTAATTGCCACTGAACAAGCGCTACAAGTTCAGTTTGCAAAAGCAAAAAGCGATTTCGATTTAGCTGTGGAAGAATTTCAAACAGCTAAAAAATCACTTGATTTAGCCGAACGCATCGAACGCAAACAACAAGTAAAATTTGTAGAAGGCTTGTCGACTTCTTTCGATTACAACGACGCTCAAAAGCAGTTGTATTCGGCGCAGCAAGCGTTTTTGCAAACCATGTCCGATATCATCAACAAGCGTTCTGCCTTAGAGCGCGTAATCTCATCAAACTAAACCCATCACATCCGTACCGTTATGAAAAAACAAATAATCCTTTGGTCACTAACCTTATTACTGGTCGCTTGCGGCGGTGGTAATTCAAATTCAACAGAAGATATCATTGCATCTAAAAATGTCGATGCCATTAAAAACAAACGTGCAGCCTTACAAGCTGAAATCACAAAACTCGATGCGGCATTGAGTTCTTTGGAAAAGAAAGTTTCGGAGTCGCTCGTAGAAGTTTCGGCTGTTCAAGACACCATTTTCAAGCACTACATCGAATTGCAAGGAAACGTAACTACTCAAGAGAACGTACTGGTACAGCCTGAGGTTCCGGGTGTTTTGGTTTCTTTAAACGTGAAAGCCGGACAACGCGTTTCTAAAGGCCAGATTTTAGGTCGCGTAGACGATGGCGGCGCAAGTGAAGGAATCGCAGCTTTGGAGAGTCAGTACGCCTTAGCTAAGACAACTTACGAGCGTCAGAAAAATTTATGGGACAAGCGTATTGGTTCTGAAATTCAATTCTTAAACGCGCAAACACAAATGGTAAGTGCGCAAAAGAGTTTAAATCAAGCTCGTGCACAACTCGCAAAAACGGTAATTAAAGCACCATTCAGCGGAACTATCGATGAGGTTTTTGTAGAAAAAGGCGAAGTTGTTGCCGCTAGCCCGCAAGGTTTAATGCGTATCGTGAACTTGGGTAAAATGTACGTAAACACTACAGTTCCGGAAATTTATGTAGGAAAAATCAAAGTGGGAACGCCTGTCGATATCACCATCGAAGGAACTGGAAAAACCTATTCAGGAAAAGTACGCCAGATTGCAAACAGCGTAAATCCAGAAAACAGAAGTTTTGGCGTAGAGATCGCGCTTCCGAACGACAATATGTTGCGTCCGAATCAAGTAGCGAAACTGCGTATTATCGATTACACCAATAAATCGGCTATTGTAGTTCCATCAAACGTAGTTCTTGACGATGCAGACGGTAAAAAATACGTGTTCATTGCCGATAAAATTTCAGGAAATTCCGGAATTGCTAAGCGCGTATTTGTGGAAGTAGGCCAATCGGCTGGAAACCTAACTGAAATCATCTCCGGTTTAACCGCCGATCAAAAAGTAGTCACCGAAGGCGCCTCGAACATTTCCGAAGGCATGAAACTAACATTTTAATTAGCTGCTCTAACAACTTAGACGTATGAGTCACCAGAAAAAAGAATTTGGCATATCGAGTTGGGCTGTCGATAATCGTGTAACCGTTTACATCATCACGTTCATTATCGTATTGGCGGGAACCATAGCCTACATCACGATGCCTCGGGAAGATTTTCCTGAAATCATCGAAAACAAAATATACATCTCTTCGGTGTTCCCTGGAAACAGCGCTGAAGACGTAGAGAAACTCGTTGTAAAACCTTTGGAAGACGAGATTAAGAACATCAGCGGCGTTACTAAAGTTACATCCAGTTCGTACCAAGATTACGGCATGATCATCGCCGAGTTTAACGAGAAAGTTCCCAACGAAGAAGCAAAAACACGCGTTAAAGATAAGGTCGACCTCGCCAAAGCAGACAGCGATTGGCCAAACCTCGACAACGGCAGTAAAGTGGAGCCGAGTGTATTTGACTTGAATATTTCTGAAGAAGTTCCGATTTTAAACATCAATCTTAAAGGAAATTACACCACCCAACAATTAAAGAAGTTTGGGGAGTATCTGGAAGATGAAATTGAAGACATCCCAGAAGTAAAACAGGTCGACATTCTAGGCGTCGACGACCGTGAGGTTGAAATTGCTGTAGACGTGTATAAAATGACGGCTGCCAAAGTTAGCTTCGACGATATTCAGCGCGCTGTACAGTCAGAAAACATGACAATTTCAGGCGGAAACCTTACCACACAAGGGGTTCGAAACAACATTCGTGTAGTTGGCGAAATCAAGCAACCGGTTGAATTAGAAAATATTATCGTTAAATCGTTTAACGGAACGGTATATCTAAAAGACATCGCTAAAATTGCTTTCAAAGAAAAAGAGAAAACTACCTATGCTCGTGAATCGGGTGAAGAAGTGGTGATGCTTAACGTGAAAAAACGTTCGGCACAAAACATGATCTCTGCCATCGAGCAAGTAAAAGAAATCTTGAAAGACGCGCAAGAAAACGTGCTTCCGAAAGATTTAGAAATTACGACCACAAACGACCAATCGTCGCGCGTGGAACACCAAGTAGACGAGCTTTCCAACCACATCATTTTCGGTATCATTCTGGTAATGATTGTATTGATGTTTACCATGGGATTGCGAAACTCATTGTTCGTTGGAGCTGCTATTCCGCTGTCGATGCTTATGGCCTTTGCTATTCTCGATGCGTTTGGAGTTACCTTAAATACCATGGTGCTTTTCGCCTTGGTTATGGGTCTGGGTATGTTGGTCGACGACGGTATTGTGGTAGTCGACAACGTTTTTGCCAACATGAAAAAAGGTATGGCACGTATTCCGGCATCAAAAATTGGTATCGGCGAAATTGCTTGGCCGGTAATCTCGTCTACGGCAACAACCTTGGCAGCGTTTTTCCCGCTAGGTTTGTGGCCCGGAACGCTGGGTAAATTCATGTTCTATTTCCCAATGACCTTGTCGGTAGTACTGGGTGCTTCGCTTTTCGTGGCTATGGTTATCAATGCGGCAATGACGGGCGGTTCCATGGATATCGAAGACCGCAACATCAGCAAACGATCATTGAAAATTTACACCATTGGTTTCGGAATCGCAGCGCTGTTGTTCCTTATTCCAGGACATGTGTACGATGTTAAAGCTTTGCGCGCTTTTGGTCACTTAGCCGTAATTGCTGTTGGTTTAATTTGGGCATATCACTTCTTTATCTTCAAATGGACGCAAGATTTCCAACATTCGTTCTTCCCAAAATTAGAAGTGAAATATCAAAAATTCCTGCATAAAATTCTGCACAAGAAAGCAGCATTAGTTTCTTTCTTCGGGATTATCGTCTTACTTTTCTTATCGTTTGTTCTTGTAGGAGTTTTTCCACGTGAAGTGCTCTTCTTTCCAAACAATATTCCTAACCAAGTAATCGTGTATTTGGAATATCCACAGGGAACCGACATTGAGAAAACCGATAAAGCCACGCGTTTTGTTGAAAAGCAAGTCATTAACATTATGAAGAAATACCAAGATCCGGGCGCAAGCGAAAACTGGTTGGCCGAGTCGGTAGTTTCTCAAGTGGGTATGGGCGCGAGCAATCCGAATGTCGATGCAGGTTCACAGGCCGAGACGCCTTATAAAGGAAAAGTAACCATCAACTTCCGAGAGTTCAAATTGCGTCGCGGCGTGAATACATCCGAGGTGATGGAAGAAATTCGATCGAAAGTAAAAATGGTGCCGGGCGCATCGGTTACCGTAGAAAAAGACGCTGCCGGTCCGCCGTCGGGTTATCCAATTTCGATCCAATTAACCGGATCCGATTACGACGAAATGTTGAAGGAAGCCGATAAAATGATTGCATTCATCAACACTAAAAATATTCCAGGTATCGAGAAACTAAAAGTAGATGTTAACAAAGAATCTCCCGAACTACGCGTAAACATCGATCGCGTAAACGCAGGAAGCTTAGGTACATCTACCGGAAGTGTTGGTTTTACCATGCGTCGTGCCGTTTACGGTCAGGAAATTTCAACATATAAAGAAGGCGACGACGATTACGACATTACCGTTCGTTTGCAAGAAGATCAAAGTAAGAACGAAAGCGTGTTGTTCAATCAGCCCGTTACATTCACCAATCAAAGAACCGGACAAGTAGTTCAAGTGCCCGTTTCTGCCATTGCGCAAACCGAGAAAATCAAAACGTTTAATCAAATCAAACGCCGCAATTACAAACGCGTTATGACGATTTACTCGAATGTACTTACCGGATACAACGCCGATGGTATTACTCGTACCATCCAAGCCGAGTTATCGGAATACAAAATGGGTAACGGAATTACTTATTCATTCTCGGGCGAGCAAGAGGAACAAGCTAAAAACCAAGCCTTCCTGATTAAAGCGCTGTTGTTGGCACTTTTCGGAATTGCAACCATTATTGTCTTACAGTTTAATTCGATTTCCAAAACAGGCATCATCATGTTTACCGTGTTGCTCAGTTTTTCCGGAGTGTTCTACGGCTACGTTTTTGCAGGAATGGACTTCGTGATCTTAATGACCATGATGGGAATCATCTCGCTCGCGGGAGTGGTCGTGAAAAACGGTATCGTGTTAATGGACTTCTTCGTTCTGCTGCTCGATGAAAAAGTAGCCGAGTACGGTGTCGAATCTCACGACGATTTACCTTTAAACGTAATTACAGAGGTAATCATCGAGTCCGGAAAGTCGCGTTTACGCCCGGTTTTACTTACCGCACTTACCGCCGTTTTAGGTTTAATTCCGTTAGCTATCGGCTTGAATTTCGATTTCTTCTCGCTCATAACCGACCTAAACCCGCACATATTCATAGGTGGAGATAACGTAATCTTTTGGGGGCCATTAGCCTGGACCATCATCTTCGGTTTAACCTACGCCACCGTGCTTACGCTGGTCATGGTGCCGGTGATGTTCTACCTGGTTAAAGCCACAAAATTCTGGTTACGCCGCCGCCGAACCGCTAAAACAGCTTAGTTCACTATTTTTAGATTTGTTTTGTTGAAAAGGTCTCTCCATTTGGGGAGGCCTTTTTTTTGGGCGGCAGTTCCGGCTATTCGCTGCAAGCTTGCCCACTCAGGTCGGCAAAAGCTAAAAACCGCAAGAGCTTCCTTTGGTCGCTATGCGGTTTTTGCTTTTGTACGCCCCG
>NZ_NOXX01000138.1 GCF_002251775.1 Flavobacterium aurantiibacter | reverse complement strand
ACCATTTGCGATGGCAATGTACGTTTCGCCGTTAGCTAGTGTAGTGGTTAAGTTGTACAGCGATTGTGCAACCGACGTACTTGACGCAGGTGCTACATCGATGCTAATTGGCACACCTGCTGCAACGTCAATAAACGGAGTAGCAGTTCTAAATGCGAAGTTGTCTAATTCCAACTCGCCGTTAATGTACACATCAACTTCTGCAGCAGCGGCATCTGGTGAGTTGTGGATAACTTGTAAACGAGCCGTTTGAGCATAGCTCCCGAACACAGAAAAAAGAAAAACCAAGAATGCAAAACTTGTAAATTTTTTCATAGTACTTTTTTTTTGTTGTTATTGATGGTCTCAGCAAGTGAATTGAAAAAGAAAACGAATTTGTTTTGATTCTCTATTTTGCGCGGAATAGTAAACCTTACTTCATTCACGATCCTCACTCAACTTACTTTGCTAAACGAGAGAGTGGTTTCAGGCTTGATAGTTGCTTAGACTATTGTTAATCTTAATCTAAGAAAGTGTTATATTCCACTTAATAAAAAGACGATTCCTGCTGTTTCATACATCGTGCGTATCGAATCCTTAAAGCGGCGAATAGATAATTAAGTCATTATGGTTTTTAAGTCGATTCCTTTCTTATTTTTGACATGAAATATTCCGTCATGAAAAAGTTTATTGCAGTTCTAGCCTTATTGTTTAGTGTTGTTTCGTTTGCGCAGAAAAGTCCTGTGACAGCAGCGGTGATTAAGGACATCGAAAAACAGAAAGAAAAAATACAAACTGAATTAAAAAAGAACGACCGAAATGCAGCGCTAGCTACAGTTGTTGCCTTACGTGCCGACGTACACCGCCTGTATGAAAGTGCCTCGATCACTTTCGCGGAAAACAAAGAAAAGCTAAGAATTGCCGAGGCGGCTTACCTCGCCAGCGGAAAAACCGAAAAACTGATTCGTTCGCAATACAGCGATAAAGAAATCGAAAAAAGCTTGGATGAAATCATCAAAAATTTGAATTCTATAAAAGATTAAACGAATTCAATACCAGATTTTTAAATTACTTTGACTAAAGTATTACTTATTGATTCTTACGACAGCTTCACGTACAATTTAGTTCATTACTTTGAAGCGCTCGATTGCCAAGTTACGGTTCTGAAAAACGACGAACCATACCGCGATCTACTAAACACACACGACTGTGTAGTGCTTTCGCCCGGACCAGGACTTCCGGAAAATGCCGGGAATGTACTTCCGATTATTTCGGAAATCGTTACCACCAAAAAAGTTCTAGGTGTTTGCTTGGGATTACAAGCGCTTGCGACGCATTTTGGAGGCAGTTTAATTAACTTACCAAAGGTACACCACGGCTATGCTGATTTAATGACGCAAACGCAGGAAAACAAGCTTTTTAACGGACTTCCAAAAACATTCAACGTAGCGCGCTATCATTCTTGGGCGGCTTCACCAACCAATTTTCCCGAAATACTGCAAATCACCGCTCAAACTTCCGACGGAACCATCATGGCTTTCGAACATAAAAATTTACCTGTTTTTGGCGTGCAATTTCATCCCGAAAGCATTTTAAGCGAACACGGAATGCAAATTCTGATGAATTGGATTAACTTGTAGTTTTTATTTCAATAATCTTATTCAATATACTGAAAAAGATTGTTTTAAATTGTATATATAGAAAAAATCTATCGTGTAAAAACGAGCTTATTTCCGCTTGATAAAGCTTCATCGAAGGCATAACCTTCCGAATTGAAGAGTTTAATATCATCAAGTGATTCCGCTTCGCTTTCTACTAAAAAACGCGCCATCATACCACGAGCTTTCTTCGCAAAAAAAGAAATCATTTTCAGTTGTCCGTTGTGAAAATCTTTAAAATCCACTTCCACTAACTGACCTTTGAACGCTTTTAAATCGACCGCCGAGGCATATTCTTTACTCGCCAAATTAACCAGTAACTCGTCTTTCGAAAGCTGCTTTTTCACGAAAGCGGTTACATCCTTCTTCCAAAACTCATACAAATTTTTGGCTTCCCCTACTCCTAGTGAAGTTCCCATTTCCAATCGATACGGCTGCATGAAATCAAATGGTTTTAGAATTCCATACAAACCAGACAAAATCATAATGCGCTCGTTAAGTCGAGAAAGCACTTCGGTAGATAGCGTGTGTGCTTGTAAGCCGTCGTACACATCACCACTAAAACTAAAAATAGCCGGACGCGCATTTTCGGAAGAAAAAGGTGGTTTAAACGACTTATTTCGATGATAATTGAGTTCAGCCAACTTGTCGGAAATATCTTGAAGCGCCACTAAATCCGTTGGCTTTAACTTTTTGAGCGTTTGGTTAACTTTCTTTGATTTCGTTAAAAACTGCGGACTGCTGTATTCAAAATTCGGATATTCACCCGCTTCTAACAAACTCTTTGACGGAGACAATAAAATTTTCATAGTTAATTATATAGCGATTCGTCGATTTTGATATTTCGAATAAAACGAACACTGCTTACCATAGCTTCATGCATGTAGATATCGTTCTCTACTTTCGGCACCAACGTTCTGAAATCTTGCAACACAGCTTCTAAAGCAGTTCCGGTTTGATATTTACGAAGCAAAAGCGCCTGACTCGCATTAAACAACTCAATGGCGAGAATGCGCTCTACATTCTCAATAATTTCGAGCGTTTTTACCGCCGCATTTGCTCCCATGGATACGTGATCTTCTTGGCCGTTGCTGGAAACAATACTATCGATACTAGCCGGAGTTGCCAATTGCTTGTTTTTACTTGCAATAGCTGCCGCGGTATATTGCGGAATCATAAATCCGCTGTTTAAACCCGGATTTTCCACTAAAAACGCAGGCAATTCGCGCAATCCGGAAATGAGCTGAAAAATACGTCGCTCGCTAATACTTCCCAGTTCGGAAACCGAAATCGCAAGAAAATCGAGTGCCATCGCCAAGGGTTGTCCGTGAAAATTTCCACCCGACAGAATCAAATCTTCATCAACAAAGATATTTGGGTTGTCGGTAACCGAATTCAATTCCGTCTTAAACACCTTTTTCACATAGTCTAAGACATCTTTTGATGCGCCGTGCACCTGCGGAATGCAGCGGAAAGAATACGGATCTTGCACCTGTTTTGGCGAATTTTCCATCTGAGCACTATCGCTTAAAAACGCACGTACACGAGCAGCGGTTTCGATTTGCCCTTTATGTGGTCGAGCTAAATGAATGAGTTCGTGAAACGGTTCGATGCGGCCGTTAAATGCATCTAGCGACATAGCGCCAATCAGATCGGCGAGATAATTCAATCGAGACGATTTTATAATGGCATATACACCGTACGCCACCATAAATTGCGTGCCGTTTAACAGCGCTAAACCTTCTTTACTTTGCAATCGAATAGGTTCCCAACCCATACGCGCATTAATTTCTGCGGAAGCGTAAATTTTGTTATCAAACCACACCGAACCTTCTCCAAACAACGGCAAAACCAGATGCGCCAGCGGAGCTAAATCGCCCGATGCACCCAATGATCCTAAATCGTAAACAACAGGATAGACTTTCGCATTGTAAAACTGCACCAAACGCTCAACCGTTTCAATCGCCACGCCTGAATTTCCATAACTAAGCGACTGAATTTTGAACAACAACATCAGTTGAATAACTTCCAACGGAACGTGTTTCCCCAAGCCACAAGCATGACTTTTAACCAGATTTTCTTGTAAAGTCGATAAGTCGGCCTCGGATATTTTCACATTACAAAGCGATCCAAATCCGGTATTTATTCCATAAATCGGTTTTTCGCTGTTGCGGAGCTTCTCGTCTAAATAATTTCTACTTCTATTGATATTCCCCTTTGCTTCTTCAGACAAATCGATGGTTAAATCGTTCTCAATAATATGAACAACCTGAGCAATAGTAAGGGTTTTCGAACTGATGTAATGTATAGATTCCATAGTAAATTCTCTATTCCAAAAGTCTGTATTAATATGCATGCTGCAAATTTTTTAAGGAGTTTTTATGCTACTACGCACCGAAAATTTTTCAAGCCGTTCGTAATCTGGTAATTTCCGGCTATTAAAAATTTATTATTATAACAAACAGACCTTATTTTACATTTAAATTTAACAAATTCGTAAAAGTTCTAAAAGGATTTTAGGCATACAACTATTATTTTATTTTTGAAAAGTTACAAACTTAGGACAACGCTTATGAAAGTGCTAAAATTCGGAGGAACATCGGTTGCCAATGCGCAGAATATTCAATTGGTAATCGACATAGTTAAGAAGCAAGAAACAAAGAAATTGGCCGTGGTGGTCTCGGCACTGGGAGGTGTTACCGATTTATTGCTCAATGCGGCACAATTGGCGGCACAAGGCTTGAAATTGTACGAAACGGAAATTCGCAAAATAGAGAGTAAGCATCTCGAAGCTGTAGATGCCCTGTTACAACAACCTTTAAAATCGGAAGCCGAAGCTGCTTTACACCAACATTTCGACCAACTAGAAACCTTACTAAAAGGCGTGTTTTTATTGGGCGAGCTATCCGATCGTACTTCGGATGCTATTTCGGGCATGGGCGAACTCATGTCGTCGACCATCATCGCAAAAGCTTTGCAACAACAGCTCGATCGCGTGGTGTACGTCGATAGTCGGAATATTATTACAACCGACAGTAAATTTGGTAAAGCAAAAGTGGATTTCGAAATCACCAATTACCAAATTCAAAAAGCACTAAAATCCGACGGAATTTATTTGCTGCCCGGTTTTGTAGCTTCCTCTCACGAAAAACATACAACTACTTTAGGCAGAGGCGGTTCTGATTACACCGCAGCCATTGTAGCAGCCGCGCTCGAGGCAGAAGTCTTGGAAATCTGGACCGATGTTAACGGCATGTACACCGCGAATCCGAAAATTGTAAAACAAGCACTTCCGATTAGTGAGATTTTGTATCATGAGGCAATGGAATTATCTCATTTTGGTGCGAAAGTTCTCTATCCGCCCACTATTCAACCGGTATTGAACAAATCGATTCCGATTCTAATTAAAAATACCTTCGAACCCGAACACCCCGGAACACGTATTTCCGACCAAATTCAAGGAAATGCCAATCCGATTAAAGGAATCACGCACATTCAAAACATCGCTTTGCTTACGGTTGAAGGCAGCGGAATTGTTGGCGTTTCTGGTTTTTCAAAACGACTATTCGAAGCGTTATCGCAGGAAAACATTAGCGCTATTTTTATCACGCAAGCGTCCTCAGAACACTCGATTTGTGTAGGAATTACCGAAGTCGAAGCCAAAACTGCTAAACAAGCCATAGATAAGGCTTTTCAAATTGAAATTGCGCAGTCGTTAATCGATCCTACAATCGTGGAAACGCAATTGAGTATCGTAGCGCTTGTAGGCGAAAAAATGAAAAATCACCAAGGAATTAGCGGGAAAATGTTCTCTACTTTAGGGAAAAACAACGTCAACATTCGCGCTATTGCTCAAGGTGCCTCAGAACGGAATATTTCAGTGGTTATTGGCGACAAAGACGTAAATAAAGCACTCAATACCTTGCACGAGCGTTTCTTTGAAGACAACACCAAACAGCTGAATTTATTTGTCATGGGCGTGGGAAATGTTGGCGAAAAGTTTATGGAACAGCTCACCCAACAACGCAAATACCTGCGCGAGCAACTGAAAATTAACTTGCGTTTGGTGGGCATTTCGAACTCCCGAAAAATGCACTTCGATTTAGATGGAATTCCGTTAAAAGATTGGAAAAACAAATTGGAAGAAGGAAAAACTGCCGATTTAGAGCAGTTCATTGCTAAAGCCATCGATGCTAACCTGCGAAACGCCATTTTTGTTGACAACACCGCTAGTGAACTTGTAGCAGCAACATACGCCAACTACCTTGAAAAGAACATTGCCGTAGTTACGTGCAACAAAATTGCGTGTGCCTCCGAGTACGGAAATTACAGTCGTTTAAAGGCGCTTGCGCGGAAATACAGCGCACCTTTTCTCTTCGAAACCAACGTGGGCGCGGGCTTACCGATTATCGACACCCTAAAACACTTGATTACCAGCGGAGATAAAGTCAATAAAATACAAGCCGTTTTGAGCGGAAGTTTGAATTTCATTTTCAACAACTTCAACGAAACCAATAATTTCCACGATATTGTAGTGGAAGCCGGCGTTCAAGGTTTTACCGAACCCGACCCGAAAATCGACCTCAGCGGCATCGACGTAGCGCGAAAAATTCTCATCCTCATTCGCGAAAGCGGCTATGCTATGGAAATAGAAGACATTGATAACGTTTCGTTTTTGCCCGACGAATGTTTGAAAACAGCCAGCGTACCTGAATTTTTTGAATCGCTTAAAAAACACGATCAGCATTTTGCCGATTTGTACCGAAAAGCTGCCGAAAAAGGTTGTCGCTTGAAATACGTAGCCGAATTCGAAAACGGAAAAGCAAAAGTGGGATTACAGGAAATTCCAGCCACGCACGACTTTTACAATTTACAAGGAAAAGACAACATTGTTTTGTTTTACACAGATCGTTACGTAGATCAACCCTTAATCATAAAAGGTGCTGGAGCCGGTGCAGCTGTAACTGCTTCGGGTATCTTTGCCGATGTAATTCGTATTGCCAATGTCTAAATTTGAAGAAGTACAGGTTTTTTGCCCCGCAACCGTAGCCAATTTATCTTGCGGCTTCGATGTTTTGGGATTATGCTTAAAAGGCGTTGGCGATGAAATGACCATACGCATTACCGACGAACCCGGCGTGCGCATCAAACGCATTTCTGGTGCCGATTTATCTTTGGAAGTCGAACAAAACGTTGCGGGTGTGGCTGCCGTTTCTCTTCTTAATTTTTTGAAACCCAAAGTTGGCTTTGAAATTGAAATCGACAAGAAAATTAAACCCGGCAGCGGTATTGGAAGCTCGGCCGCAAGCGCAGCTGGAGCGGTTTACGGCATTAATAAATTGTTGGGAACGCCGCTACACCGACGCGATTTAATTCCGTTTGCGATGCAAGGCGAAGTATTGGCCAGCAAAGCCTTTCACGCCGACAACGTGGCTCCTGCCCTACTCGGTGGATTCACGATTGTGAAAGGGTATCATCCGCTGGAAGTATTGCGAATTGATGCACCAGACGACTTATACGTAACGCTGGTTCACCCAAAGATCGAGCTGCGTACAGCCGATTCGCGTGTTGTTTTGCCTGCGCAACTCCCTCTGAAAACCGCGGTACAACAATCCGGAAACCTCGCTGCATTCGTACATGCGTTGCATACGAAAGATTATCTGCTGCTCGGACGCGCTACGAAAGACGTTATCGCCGAGCCACACCGCGAAAAACTAATTCCTTTGTTTTCGTTAGCCAAAAGCGAAGCGCTGAAATCGGGTGCCCTTGGCGTTGGTATTTCCGGTTCCGGACCGTCGATTTATGCACTCTGCGAAGGCAAAGCTAGCGCCCAAGAGGTAAGTCGAGCCTGGAAATTAAGCTACATACTCAACAATATCGAAGCCGACGTATTTATTTCACAAGTTAACGCCAAAGGCACTGAACTAATATAAAATGAACTATCGCAGCTTACAAGGCGGTGAAGCCGTATCGTTTGAAACTGCCGTTAGACGCGGATTAGCACCCGATAACGGACTCTACTTCCCTACGGATATTCCGCAATTGCCCGCTTCTTTTTTCGAAAACATAGCAAAGCTTTCCAAAGAAGAAATTGGTTTTGAGGTAATTCGCCCATTTGTAGCGCCTGAAATCGATGATGCCTCGCTGCTGCAAATCGTTACCGAAACCTTGTGCTTTGACTTTCCGTTGGTGTCACTAGACGAAAAGACCGCAGTTCTCGAGCTTTTCCACGGACCAACACTGGCGTTCAAAGACGTTGGCGCTCGGTTTATGTCGCGCTGCCTCGCCTACTTCAACAAAAAGCAAACCTCAGTGCACAACACAGTTTTGGTGGCTACGTCTGGCGATACCGGTGGCGCGGTTGCCGATGGGTTTCTAGGCGTTTCGGGAATTGAAGTTGCGATTTTATATCCGGAAGGAAAAGTGAGCGACATTCAAGAACGGCAATTAACAACTTTGGGAAGAAACGTAAAAGCTTTCGCCGTTGCCGGTAGTTTCGACGACTGTCAGGCAATGGTTAAGCGTGCGTTTTTAGATTCGGATTTTAGAGATTTGGGACTCACCTCGGCGAATTCGATTAACGTAGCGCGCTGGTTGCCTCAAATGATGTACTACTTTTTAGCCTACGCTGCGGCTGAAAATAAACAACAGCTTGCCATATGCGTTCCGAGCGGCAACTTTGGAAACATTTGCGCGGGCATGATTGCCAAGAAAATGGGATTGCCCATTGCGCATTTTGTGGCGGCAACAAATGTTAACGATACCGTTCCGCGGTACATGCAAACAAACGAACTCGATCCGAAACCGACCATTCCTACGATTTCGAACGCCATGGACGTAAGCATCCCGAGCAATTTTGTTCGTGTTTTGGAGTTGTTTCCGGGCGACTCACTCTCGCAGTTGTTTTCGGCGGTTGCGTTTACCGATGCCGAAACGAAAGTGGCCATGCGTCAATTGTACGATACGTTTGGCTATGTGGCCGATCCGCACGGTGCTGTGGGCTATTTGGGCTTACGGGCTTTCCAAAAAACACATCCCGATTATTACGGTATTTTCTTAGAAACGGCACATCCGATTAAATTCCCTGAGGTTGTCGAAGATACTTTGCAACTCACGCTCAGCTACCCGGTTGCGGTTCAAAAACTTTTGAATTTGGAGAAAAAATTCGAGCGAATTAGCAGTTATTCCGACTTAAAAGCAAAATTGTTACACTGATTTGGGCGGTCCGGCGGTACACGTTCGCTGGAAATACCTAACCGCCGTCAGGCCATTCGCTGTATCTTTTGCCTTCGTACCTCCAGCAAAAGGATGACGCTGCTGTCCTTACCGCGAAAATTAGTGCCGAAAATTTACAAAAACTAACAGATTTTCCGCAGCAAATCAATAAAATCAAACAAAAAAATCGCGATTTAAATACTGATTATCAATTTTTTACGCGAGGTAATATTGCGATATTACGTTTTAAAAAATACAAAGCAATTTATTTACAAAACGTTGCCCACAAAATTGCCTAACGAACCGCTCGAATTACAGGACGCCAACAATACTTCCCTGTTTTTCAAGTCGCTAAAATGTAAATTTATAATACGTAGAAAAAAGGAGCCTTGCTTAAAAAAGGCTTTTTTAAAGTTCAATTTGTGGTTTTTTCTGGATAATTCTTTAGGAAAGGGAGTTGTGCGACGGTAACGGCTGTTAGCGGCTGTGGTGCTTCTATTTTTATTGTGTAGCTCACGCATATCGTCAAAATTACTGAATTTTACTTAAAAGTGAAATTTAGTGTAAAAAGTTTGCTTTTTTCAGTTATTAGCGCATACATTTGTAGTATAATTTCACTTAAAAGTGAAACATTTTCCTTTAACATGCGTTAATAATTAAACCCTGAATAAGTAAAGTGAACTACGAAATTGTCGAAATGGATCCATACAGCGGCAGCGAGGCAAAGGTTTACTCTATTATTCCAGAGGGTGAAGAAGAAACGTTGTTTGAAAAGTTTGTTGATGAAAACATAGTGTCATACAAGGAGGAGATAAAAGACATACTCAAACGACTAAAACAAATCGGTCATACAACTGGAGCAAGAGAGAGTTTCTTTAAACACGAAGGAGATAATGAGTTTGTTAGAAAATATGGGAAATATGTTTGGGCTTTGTATGATGATGAAGAAAGGAAGTTGAGATTGTATTGCCTAAGGTTTGCAAATGTGGCAATAATACTTGGAGGTGGCGGATATAAAGACAAGTCTGTTATAAAATGGCAAGATGACGAAAAACTGTCTGAAGAAGCAAGAAAAATCATGGCTTATGCTGAGAGTATAATAAAGCAGCTGGATGATGGCGATTTGTATTGGTCAAATAACGGAACTGAATTAGAAGGAAATTTAAAAAACTACGACAATGAATAAAGTAACCAAAGCAAGAAAATATAACAGCTCAAAATTGAATGAGTTGTTAGATGAGGTCACTCCATTAGAAATGGAGCAAACTAAGAACAAAATGCAACTTGCTGCTCGTATTGAAGATTTGATGAGGGCTAAAGGGTGGAACAAGTCGCAGTTTGCAGATAAAGTCGGAAAGCATCCGTCTGAAATAACTAAATGGCTAAGTGGAACGCAGAACTTTACGGTTGATGTTTTAACAGAGATTGCGTCAAAACTTGGAGTTGAATTAGCATCTTTGCTTGGTAAACAACAGGTTCAGGTTGTTTACAGAAAAGAAATTGTTGTTAAGTCTGTCGCTGCGCCAACAGGAATAAAACTAACAACACCGTTTAAACATGGAATAGATGTTTTTGGGACTTGTTTCTACACAAGTCAAGTAGTAAAGTCAGCTTATTCACAATTATATCAAGCATAAAATGGCTAAAATTGAAAATAAAGATTTTGATGTTGAAATGCAGATAAGAGCAATTGAATTATTGAATGGCTCATTGAGTTTATCTGCTAATCCCAATACTCCAGTAACCAACTTTAATTTCAACATAAGTATTGAAAGTCGTGCAGATGCAGGCAACAAGCTTGTTTTTGTGATTGTGCATGTTGAAATCAAAAATGACGACCATACGGTTGCTCTTGGTGCATTGTCAGTAAGTTGCATTTTTGAAATTGTAAACTTTGAAGATGTGATAAAAGTCGAAGCTGATGGTAAAGTAAATATTCCTCAACGCTTAATAGAAACACTTAACATGATTTCTATCTCTACGACAAGAGGTGTTATGTTCTCAACATTTAAAGGAACATTCTTACATGGTGCTGTCCTCCCAATTATAGACCCAAAACAGTTTCAGGTCGGCAGTCAAAAAGTCGAGAAATAACAAGGTTGCGTCTGTTCTAATAAGGTACTGTCCAACAAACTGTGTAAGTTGAAAAATAATGGGGTTTTAAAACCCCATT
>NZ_NOXX01000093.1 GCF_002251775.1 Flavobacterium aurantiibacter | reverse complement strand
AAACGGGCGCCGCAAGCACACTTGCAACGGATAGCGCGATTAGCTTCAAAAAAAATTAATTGTAAACCCGAATTAATCGCGGATTGATAATTTGCACACGGTACGGTTTTAACGTGTACTCGCCCTCGGTACCAACGCCTGTGAAAAGGCTGTATTCAAAATCATCGCACGGACAAACCGCATTGATGCCGTTGATGGTTAACTGCGAGCAGGTTGTGGGAAATTGGTTTGGACACAAAGCATCCCAAGCACGGTAATCGGTATCTGAAACTTTCATCACAATGAGCGTCACACCACTACCGGTATCGGGAATGAGCTGCGGATTGATGTTAGAATTTAAACCGCTGTATGTGGGTAAGTTTAAGTTGAGTTCCACAGAAAAATTGTAATCGGGCAAATACGGATTTCGAAATCGAACATTATCCGATTCGCAACCGAAGAGCATAACGATACAAACAATAAAGACGAGTTTTTTCATAGCTTTCATACGAAGTCAAAGATACATGATGTAGAAACGCTAGAACGAAAATATTATTTTTAGCGAAATTGCTACAGCCACGTGCTTGTATTCTTGCAAAGGGGACATCAAAAATTTGTTCTCGCAGTCGAAAATTCCTATATTTGTGAAAAGAAATCCCGCCCTGCGGGATTTTTTCTGTTTTTATAGCCGCAGGCAAAGCACTTACAAGAACCTGCAACAAGTTTCTAATTTGTTGATTCAAAAACACAAACACATACATGAGCAACGTTTCATATTATACCGCGGAAGGATTAAAAAAACTTAAAGAAGAACTAGATTATCTTAAAAACGTCATGCGTCCGAAAGCATCGCAAGATATCGCGGATGCCCGAGACAAAGGCGATTTGAGTGAAAACGCAGAGTACGACGCTGCGAAAGAGGCGCAAGGTTTACTGGAGATGCGCATTTCAAAATTAGAGGACATTTATGCTAATGCCCGCTTGATAGACGAAAGTCAGCTCGACACCTCTAAAGTGCTCGTGCTATCAAAAGTGAGAATCAAAAATCAGGCAAACGGTATGGAGTTGAACTACACCTTAGTTGCTGAGAGTGAAGCCGATTTAAAATCGGGTAAGATTTCGGTTACATCGCCAATCGGAAAAGGACTGTTAGGGAAGTCAAAGGGCGATATTGCAGAGATTACCGTTCCGAACGGTGTGCTTAAGTTTGAAATTTTAGATGTTACACGCGACTAATGGCAAGTTTATTTTCAAAAATCATTTCGGGGGAAATTCCTTGCTATAAAATTGCCGAAGACGAAAAGCACTTGGCTTTTTTAGACATAAACCCAAATGCAAAAGGCCACACTTTGTGTATTCCCAAACAAGAAATCGATCAGCTTTTCGACATGGATGCTGTTTCGTATACGGCCTTATTGCAGTTTGCTCATCATGTTGCTGTTGGTTTGAAAAAAGCAGTCCCATGTAAACGCGTTGGTATGGCAGTTATTGGGCTGGAAGTGCCTCATACACACGTGCATTTGATTCCATTAAATGAAATGGACGAGATGCGTTTTCAAAACAAAGTTAAATTGGAACCGGCAGAATTTGAGGCTATCGCTCTGCAAATTCGAGAAAAATTATAACATCTAAAAGGATTGTTTTTTTAAGATTTTATTGAGTATGTTTACTAAAACAAACATACTTATGAAATCAATACAGAAGATTATTCTTGCCGGCCTCGCAATAACAGCATTTTCATGCGGCAACGACGACGACAACAATTCGGTAGACTCGTCTTTACTTTTAAAAAAGTGGTATTACGTAAGCGATAAAGTAGCTGGGGAGACCATTCCTTATGATGACCATGAGCCTTGCGGCAGAGATTATTCTGAGTTTTTAAGCAATGGAACTATGAACGACGTGGATGTTTTCAACTGCGAACTATTTACAGAAAACTACAATTACACCCTAAATGGCAATCAGCTTACCGTTTCAGATTCGCAATTTACGCAAACCGTGACCATTACGAAGTTAACGGCAACGGAACTGGAGATACAATCTTCTTATGATTATGATGATGATGGCGATAACGAAGTAGTAACTGTAGTTTATACTGCGCTTTAATCTACCAGTAATTTATTTCTACAATAGTATTTCTTGAACTAGTTAACATTTTCTGGTTCAAAACGAAATAAAAAAGCCGCTCCAGTTTTTGAGGCGGCTTTCAAATTTATTTCATGTGAAAATCTTCCATGAATTTTGTCGTGTAATTTCCTTCCACATATCTCGGATCATCCATTAATTGTCGGTGAAACGGAATGGTGGTTTTAATTCCTTCAATCACAAACTCGTCGAGTGCGCGTTTCATTTTGTTGATTGCTTCCTGGCGGGTTTGTGCCGTTGTAATGAGCTTAGCGATCATCGAATCGTAATTCGGCGGAATCGTATAGCCGGAGTAAACGTGTGTGTCTAAACGCACGCCGTGACCTCCTGGGGTATGCAAGTTTGTAATTTTACCGGGAGAAGGTCGGAAATCATTATACGGATCTTCGGCATTGATGCGACATTCAATGGAATGCAACTGAGGTAAGTAGTTTTTACCTGAGATTCGCACACCAGCGGCAACAAGTATTTGTTCGCGAATCAAATCATAGTCGATTACTTGTTCGGTAATTGGGTGTTCAACTTGGATACGCGTGTTCATTTCCATAAAATAGAAATTTCGGTGCTTATCCACTAGGAACTCCACTGTTCCGGCACCTTCGTACTTAATGTATTCAGCGGCTTTAACAGCAGCTAAGCCCATACGTTCGCGCAGATCGTCGGTCATGAATGGCGAAGGCGTTTCTTCCGTAAGTTTTTGGTGACGTCTTTGTACCGAGCAGTCGCGTTCTGAAAGGTGGCAAGCTTTTCCGTAAGAATCGCCCACAACTTGAATTTCAATGTGTCGCGGTTCTTCGATCAACTTTTCCATGTACATGCCGTCGTTTCCGAATGCTGCACCCGCTTCCATTTTAGCGCTTTCCCAAGCTTTAAGAAGATCTTCGGCTTTCCATACGGCACGCATACCTTTTCCACCACCACCTGCAGTAGCTTTTAACATCACAGGATAGCCCATTTCTTCAGCGATTTTTGCCGCTTGTTCAAAGCTTTCTAAAATACCATCAGAACCGGGAACACAAGGTACACCCGCAGCTTTCATGGTTGCTTTAGCCGTAGCTTTGTCGCCCATTTTTTCAATCATTTCCGGCGAAGCTCCGATAAATTTGATGCCGTGTTCCGCACAGATTTTCGAGAATTTTGCATTTTCAGACAAGAAACCGTATCCTGGGTGAATAGCATCGGCGTTAGTTATTTCAGCGGCGGCGATGATATTCGACATTTTTAGGTAGGAGAGGTTGCTCGGAGGAGGCCCGATACAAACGGCTTCATCGGCAAATTTTACGTGCAAACTTTCCGCATCGGCGGTCGAGTATACAGCCACCGTTTTAATGCCCATTTCGCGACAGGTTCGAATAACACGTAGTGCGATTTCGCCTCGATTGGCAATTAATATTTTCTTAAACATAATCGTGTAGTTTGAAGTTAATGTTAACGAGAACGGTTTTTCCGAACTAGAACGCTTATGATGGATCAACTAAGAATAAAGGTTGGTCAAATTCAACAGGAGACGAATCGTCAACTAGAATTTTAACGATTTTTCCAGCTACTTCAGATTCGATTTCGTTGAACAATTTCATGGCTTCGATTACGCAAAGCACATCGCCTTTTGCGATAGTAGAACCTACTTCAACAAACATAGGCTTATCTGGAGCGGGTTTGCGGTAGAAAGTTCCAATAATTGGCGATTTTACAGTGATGTATTTCGATGAGTCATCGGCAGCAGGCGCTGCTGGTGCGGCAGGTGCTGCTGGTGTTGAAACCGGAATTTGCGCCGCAGGCTGCGGTAATGCTTGTGCTACAGCCGGAGTTTGCACGTAAGTAATTTCAGGAGTGCTTCCTTCGACGGTGGTGCGGATTGTAATTTTTACATTATCCATTTCAAGTTTTACCTCGGCAACACCTGAGTTGGATACAAATTTGATGAGGTTTTGAATTTCTTTTAAATCCATAAGACTGAATGTTTAGTTTTCGTTGTTCGTTAATATGCCCATTTGAGGTAAATAGAACCCCATGTAAATCCGCCGCCGAAAGCAGCAAAGATAAGATTATCTCCTTTTTTAAATTTCGATTCGAAGTCGCTTAGCAAAAGCGGAAGTGTTCCGGAAGTTGTATTTCCGTATCGGTGAATGTTCACCAAAACCTTGTCGTCTTCAATGCCCATGCGCGAAGCGGTAGCATCGATGATTCGTTTATTGGCTTGATGAGCAACTAAAAACGCAACATCATCTTTAGTAAGATTGTTGCGTTGCATAATTTTTTCACTCACATCGGCCATTCCTGAAACTGCGTATTTGTAAACGGTTTTACCGTCTTGAAAAACAAAATGCTGTTTGTTGGCAACCGTTTCTGTGGAAGCGGGAAGAATCGAACCTCCGGCATCAATTTTTAAAAATTCGCGGCCAATTCCGTCGCTTCGTAAAAATTCGTCTTGAAAGCCCAAGCCTTCGTGGTTGGGTTCAAATAAAACCGCTCCAGCTCCATCGCCAAAAATGATGCAGGTAGCACGGTCGGTATAATCGATTATCGACGACATTTTATCTGCGCCGATAAGTAAAACCTTTTTGTAACGTCCGGACTGTACGTAAGAAGATGCGGTTGACATGCCATACAAAAATCCGGAGCAGGCAGCCTGTATGTCGTATGCGAAAGCGTTTACCGCTCCGATTTGGCTAGCCACGTAAACAGCCGTTGCTGCCACAGGTAAGTCGGGAGTAGTAGTAGCTACTAGAACACAATCTATATCTTCGGGATTGAGTCCTGATTTTTCGATCAGGTTTTCGGCGGCTTTAATCGCCATGAAGGAAGTTCCTAAACCTTCGCCTTTTAAAATGCGGCGTTCCTTGATTCCGGTTCGTGTGGTGATCCATTCATCGTTGGTATCGACCATTGTTTCAAGCAATTGGTTGGTTAGGATAAAGTCGGGGACATATCCGCCAACGGCAGTAATTGCGGCAGTAATTGAGCTCATACGGTAATAACTTCTGATTTTGCAATCGCCTCAGAAAAGTGGTTGAAATTACAAAAATTTTCCATGCGCTTTTCGATAGAGGCTTTAGATATGAATAAACAGCTATAAACAAAAAAAACCCTCACGTACGGGTGAGAGTTTAAGAATATGATTTTACAGCTGCTTAAACAGTTGCAACAGATTTATCGATTACAACTTGACCACGGTAATACATTTTACCTTCGTGCCAGTAGGCTCTGTGATACAAGTGTGCTTCTCCAGTAACTGGACATGTTGCAATTTGCGCGGCTACTGCTTTGTAGTGCGTTCTTCTCTTATCTCTTCTTGTCTTACTGACTTTTCTCTTAGGATGTGCCATTACCTGATTTTATTTATCTTTTAATAGTTGTTTTAATTTGTCCCATCTAGGGTCTGTTTCCGTTTCATTTTCACCACTAGGTGGCTTTATTTCTTTAACTTTTAGCTCGTTGAGTTTATC
The DNA here is from genome assembly GCF_002251775.1 of Flavobacterium aurantiibacter. Classification (GTDB taxonomy): domain Bacteria; phylum Bacteroidota; class Bacteroidia; order Flavobacteriales; family Flavobacteriaceae; genus Flavobacterium; species Flavobacterium aurantiibacter. The sequence goes on along the minus strand of NZ_NOXX01000093.1, from coordinate 5,165 downwards.
TAAAGCAGCCGATTTTAAACTTCCGTCTTTGATTCCGGGATGTTCTTTTCGCGCAGGGACTGAAAGAACAATCATTTCATAAATCAGTTGCGAAACGTCGAGTTGGTGTTCGCCGTGCGGCAAAATAAGCAACTCTTCGTTGTCGTCGTTATAAGTTTCGCCAAATTGAACCACCATTTTCATCTTCCCTTTTATCGGTAAATCAAAATATTCGGCAGTTAAATCGCACGGAACATAAACCGTACCTTGATGTTTGAAGCTCAATTCCAAAAAGTTACTTTTCTTTTCTAAAACTAACTTTACAAGTATTGAAGCCGATTCAAACTCATCAAAACTAAATGATTCAAAGAACGTTTTATCAATCTGAAACTCAAACGGATGCTTCCCCAGCTTTAATCCCGCAAAAGGAATTAAAAATTCGCTTAACTTTTTCATCTGAGTTGTAATTGATTGGCTTTAAATACGATTACATACTTAAAACCAATACCAAAACCCGTATTGGGAATTGGAGTGCAAAGATAGATAAAATACTTGTTTGGCAAAAGGTTATAAACAAAAAATTGTTTACAACTGCTTTTCTTTTGTTTTCAGCGGATTTTCGGTCATTTCTTGGTAGTGTTCGCGCGAGTGAACTACATCAATTGCCAAATAAACAGCTTCTTTGAATGAAGTTTCATCGGCTTTTCCTTTACCAGCAATGTCGTAAGCTGTTCCGTGATCCGGGGAGGTTCGAACCACATTTAGTCCAGCAGTGAAATTTACGCCGCCACCAAACGATAAGGTTTTAAACGGCGCCAATCCTTGGTCGTGATACGTAGCTAAAACCGCGTCGAATTGCTTGTATTGCCCGCTACCGAAAAATCCGTCGGCTGGATACGGCCCAAAAACTAAAGTTCCGGCGTCAAAAAGCTTTTTAATGGCCGGAGCTATTATGTCTTTATCTTCTACGCCAATAACTCCGCCATCGCCCGCATGCGGATTCAAACCGAGTACTGCGATACGTGGTCTTCGAATTGAAAAATCTTGAATAAGCGACTTTTGTAAAGTTTCGACTTTTTTGCGAATCAGTCCCTCGTTGAGTTTACTAGCAACTTCTGCCAATGGAACGTGATCGGTTAACAAACCAACGCGTAATGTGTCGGAAACCATTAACATGAGAGCATTTCCTTCAAATTGCTCATTTAAATAATCGGTGTGCCCCGGAAATTTAAAATCTTCGTCTTGGATGTTAATTTTATTGATTGGGGCCGTCACTAAAGCGTGAATTTTACCTTCTTGCGCTGCTGCCACGGCTGCTTTGAACGACTTTACAGCATACTTGCCAACCGTTTCGTCGAGTTTTCCGGGCGCCAAATCGAAACCTTCACGCCAAACATTAAGCACATTTAACTTGCCAGGAACGAGTTGTTCAAGATTGTCGATTCCGTGAATATTTACGGTACTTTCAAAGCTCTTACGCAAGAAAGACAAGCTTTTAACATTAGCGAAAATCACCGGAGTGCACAATTCGAGCATGCGCGAATCTTCGAAGGTTTTGAGCACAACTTCAGGACCTATGCCGTTTAAATCGCCAATGGAAATTCCTATAATAATATTTTCAGTTCTTTTCATAGATCTCGGCGTTTATCGACTATTTTTGATAGCGCAAAGCTAAGACATTTCAACTATTTATGTTTACAGGTATCATTGAGACTCTCGGAGAAATAAAATCTATTGAACACACCGACGCCAACGTGCATCTTTGGGTCGAATCGGAATTTACCCATCAATTAAAAATCGACCAAAGTGTCGCACATAACGGTGTTTGCTTAACCGTTGTTGCTATTGAAGGTGCATCGTATAAAGTAACGGCAATTCAGGAGACGATTCTTAAAACAACTTTGGGTTCGTGGAGTGTGGGCGACCGCGTGAATCTAGAGCGCGGCATGCGTTTAGGCGATCGTTTAGACGGACATATCGTACAAGGACACGTAGATCAGACCGCGGTTTGCACTGCTGTGGAAAATGAAAACGGAAGCTGGAAATATCACTTCCAATACAACACAAATCTAGGAAATGTAACCATACCGAAAGGTTCGATCACGGTGAATGGCGTAAGCTTAACGGTGGTCGATTCCACCTTGAGTGCCTTTTCTGTAGCGATTATTCCGTTTACATACGAACATACTAATTTTCAATATTTGAAAGTCGGCGATTCGGTGAACTTGGAGTTCGATGTAATAGGAAAATACGTTTCGCGTTTGTATGAGTTAAAGCAACTAACATGAGAAAGCTGTTCATTTTACTCTTTTTTCCCATTATCGTTTTGGCACAACCGACCTCGAGCAGTATTTACGAGCGAAGACACGAGTTTACATTCGGAGCTGTCAAATTATTGGCTGGACCTATTGTGGAGTTGAATTATGAGTACATTTTTCGGGAAGACTTTACTTTCGGAACCTCGGTGCTGGTTAACGGACGAAATGATAACGATTGGGAAGAAGACTTTTCGGTAACTCCTTTTGTGCGATTTTATTTTCAAGAACGCAAAGAGTTTGCTGCGAAAGGATTTTTTATTGAAGGTTTTGGAAAATACAGCAACGGCAGAAATAATGATTACGGGAATGAAAATAAACAACGTTACAACTCGGCTTCTTTAGGATTGGCAGGCGGTTTTAAATTGATAAACCGTACTGGGTTTGTTTTGGAAATAGTTGCAGGCGGTGGCCGTACATTAGGAGAATCTAAAAATGCGCCTGACTTTATTTTTCGCGGCGATATAAATTTAGGGTATCGATTTTAGTTTGAAAACACACGGCATAAAAAACCCCGGAAACCCGGGGTTTAGCTTTTTAATAAGATGGCTCTTATTTAATTTTAGCTTTCTCTAAAGCTTCGTTGTAGCCTTCTTTCGCTTTTGCTTTTGCTTCATCTACAGCTTCGCCCGCTTTTGCAGCACCTTCAGCGGCGCCTTCTTTAAGTTTTGCCCAAGCTTCTTCGGCTTCAGCAAGAGTTTTCTTTGCAGCTTCTTCCGCTTTTTTGTCGCCTTTAGCGATAGCAGCTTCAAGTTCGGCTTTTGCTTTTGCCACGGTATCTTCAGCCGCTTTGGTGTCGACCGTAGGCGTTTCTACAACCGTTGTTTTTGTTACCGCCGTTGTGTCTGTCCCTTCGCTGGTTACAGTTGTTTCAGTGGTAACTTCTTTCTTACAGGCCGTGAAGCTCAGTCCCAGTGCCAAAACGGCAATCATTAATTTGTTTTTCATGATGTTGTTGATTTTCTAACGTTGTTCAAAGAGCGTGCCGAATTATTTTACAGCCATTAAACAAGTAGATTTTTTCTTTTAAAACACCGTCACTCACTAGTTTTCTGAGCCTTTTTTCAGGAAAAGGGAACAATTAAAATGTACTTTATTAGTCTTGCTTTCGTGAGCAGTATAATTCTTGAATCGCATTTTAACAAGCTTTCAGAATAAAAAAACGTCCTATTTGTGAATTTGTATTAATAGAAAATAACGTAAACACTGTTACACAAATGTTAATCGATTAATCGATCGTAAACTACTGTAATTATTTTTGATTTTCAATTTAAAATATTTGCTATGAAAAGATTGTTTTTTCTACTTTTTTTATTGGGGACCTTGGCAGCTAATGCACAGTCTAAGTTCGGATTCTCTGGCGCGATTGGAGGATTAGATGATAATAGCCACCTCAAGACGATGTTAAATGCGACACTAGAACATGATTTAAAACCAAATCTAACTTTGGGCGCAGATATGTACACAAGTAGATTCTCGAAGAATGGCGAAACTTTGAACAACAACCAAGTGTTTTTGACCGTCGAATATCGCCCCAGCGCGTTACAATCGGGAAACAAGAAATTTTACCTGTCACTCCTAGCCGGGCCAGGTCTTGTATTTCAAAAAATTGCCAATCAATCTAGTACAGAATATTCGACTTTATTAGCCTCAAAAATTGGTTGGCGTATTACTAACTCAACAACAATTGGACTCAAACAAGGATTTTTATTAAATTCGATTAACAATGCAGCCTTCGTTTCAGTATTTGTAAGTATTAGGTTTTAGGAAATCATTTTTTAGATTTTATCAGAACCAAGGAACTTTTTTCTCTAGAAAGCAATTGCCGTCTAGATTTTAAACTGTGGGGTACAATGCAATATAATTTGTATCTTTAGAAAATGATATTTCGCTGAAAGTTAGATTTAGTGCTTAAAAACGTTTTTTGATCGTTTATGAATAAGATTTTTGTACCCATTGTTTTCTGTTTGTTAAGTGCTGCAACCACAGCTCAATTGAGATACTACAATATTGGGGGCAGGCGTTCACTTAGTGATGCTGAATACACGAAACATCTAGAGAGGTATTATAGAGATGGTTACGGTGTTGATATTATTAATTTGAAAGTTGAATCGCGGGGCGACACAATAATTTATCATAACAGGTTGTTTGGCTTGCCTAAAGGCAAAAACGGAGAAATTTTCAATCCCTTTTCTGGAATTAAGAAACTAGTTTCAAAACCTTTTCCTTTGTCAAACTTCAAAGAAGTAAACAACGCAGTTCTTGAGGACAAACTTATTTTGGGAAAACCAACGCTGGTTCATTTTTGGTTCACGCGTTGTCCGCCTTGTATAAATGAAATACCCATTCTGAATCGTTTAAAGGAGAAATATGCCGGCCAGGTCAATTTTTTAGCAATTAGTTATGAATCGCGCGAGGCAGTTACACTGTTTCAGAAGACTCACCCGTTAAATTTCTGGCATATTACCGATTCGCGTGCTTCTATATCTGAATTAGGAATTTCAGCTTATCCAACAAATTTGGTTGTTGATAAGCTAGGTATTGTAAAGTTTGCATTCGGTTCAATTTTTTCGGAATAGGATATGGAGCTTGTGCTAGATGATTTACTTCAAAATCCGTAGCAACTTTTGACGTGTTTGATAAGTTCATCAAGTAGCGCATTTTTTTGCCTTTTCAGACCTACGTGTCGTCGCAGAATGAGCGATTAGAGTGTTTAACCGAGAATGTGTTTTTCACTTTTCCGCTGTTTTTTATTTATCCATTATTTCTCGTCTTTCAATTTTTTCCCTTTTTTCTCTTGCCTATCTTTCCTGCGCGAACGGGTGGAGCGGCATCCTCCTATGTTAGCAATTTGAAATAAGGCATATTTTT
>NZ_NOXX01000134.1 GCF_002251775.1 Flavobacterium aurantiibacter | reverse complement strand
TTTTTTTTTTACTTTGGTAACGGTTAACCAACTATTTTTTTAACTTTTTAAATCATAAACAATGAAGAATAAAATTTCATTCTTGAAGTATGCAAGTTGTTTTTACTAGCTGCTACTCTTTGCTGTTAGCTGTTCAAACAGTTCCGAATCAGACACCACCGCTAGCAACAAACCAAAAGCCGATGTTCTCGTCTCTAACTTTTATGGCAAACCTTTTAACTACGGTGCAACCGTCAAAACAAAACAAGAAACTGTTCCAGGCGCATCAAACAGAAGTGTGGAAGTGCAAAACTTGGAAATTACCGAAGTCTTTGTGGATGGTGACGAGCGTGCTAGAGGCTACTTAATCGCTGATAAAGAGACAAACAACTTGCTATACTTCTTTGACGTTGATCGAGTAGATTACAAATTGACCACTATAAAAATCGACGCAGCGCAAACTATGATTTTTAATAATATCAACGAAGTAGATAAGTATTTAAGCACTAATGAGTTTGACTTCATTTCGATCAAAGACAATCCAGATTTCGAACCGCCAACTGCTAATCAACCTATTACATTTAGAGAACGATATAGCTATGGCGCTTGCTTTCGACTACAAGACGGAAGTTATGGAAGAGGAGTGTATAGAGCGACATATTTCCTTGGTATCAGATTATCAAGTTGGACCCAAGTTCTTGACGAAGAAAGTGGCGGTCCTGTAATAGTTGGATGCAATGAAGAATATAATCCAAATTAATTTGTAAATCTTAAACTAAAAACCGATTGGCTTGTTTTAAGGTCAATCGGTTATCTATATTTATATGTTAAAAGTCTATATTCAGATCGCATTTATAATAATAACATTTAAAACCGCCGCACAAACCTTCTTAACTCTAGATAACGACACTCATGAGCTCATCGAAGAGGTAAACTACGCACTACTGTATAAAGGCGATACTGTTGCAAGAGCAATTACAAAAGTTAATGAATTCAATCGTATCAATGAATCCACACGTTTCGATTCCTTGTATTTATATAAGTTTGATTATGAAGATTTAATCATTCCAAAATCAAAAATTGATACATTAATTTACCTCAATAAAAAGATTTTGTTTTTGGATGAAGTGGTAATAAGCAACAAACGCGATAATACTATACAACTTGGCGAACTAAACAGATTTGTTAAAAGGCGGAGTACCAGAATTACAGACTCGATTCATGGCGGAATTTTATTTACGAACCCGTACAACAAGACCCTTAATGTACGTAAAGTTGATTTTTTTATAGACAAAGCTGTTTATGAAACCAATGTGGTTGTAAAATTTTTTACCATCGGTAAAACGAAGCTAAGCGACAAGCTGCAAATTAATAACGAAATATACACTTCAGACGTTGTTACAATTAGCCCAAAACAAAAAGGTAAAATTGAAGTTCCATTGACGCAAGTATATGAGTTGAAACCCATGGAGCAGATTTTTGTTTCAATAAAACTGCTGAATTATAATAAAGAGGGACAATCGAATTTTATGCCCGAATTAAAAGAACAAACAAAACTAAAATATCAAATTTCCGAAAGAACCGACTTTTATAATAGATATTTTAGGCAAAAAAGTAAAACGAGCTCGGAAGAATTTATAAATGTAAACGCATTTTTTAATTACGATTACGCGTATCAATTTAAACGCAAACCACACAAGAGCATTTTAGTAGCACCTGCTATTGTGCTATACGGTGTTTTGGCTGATTAGGAAGTATGATCCAGCTGCTGTCCTTCACGCAAGGAAATAGAACCATGCAAAATAACAACTACTTACAAATCATCATAGTGAAATCGACATTGAACTACGATACACTTTTGATCGGCTCCGCGTTCACCTACAACCTTATAAACCAATCTATGTTCATTGGTAATACGCCTTGACCAATACCCTTTATAGTTGTACTTTAACGGCTCCGGTTTGCCAATTCCTTGAAAGGGAGTTTGCTTAATAGAATTTAAAATCTCTTTAATCCTTATTAAAACTGCACGATCATTTTCGATCCAATGTTCAAAATCTCGCCAACCATTTGGAGTAAAAGCAATATCCATCGAAATTATGCTGGATCTTCGTTGCTAAAATAACGCTGGATGTCTATGGTTTTAAATTCACCGCTTTCCGCCTGAGAAATCGATTCCGCAAGCCGATTTCGATTCGCTTTCGTCGAAAGTAAATGCTGCGTCTCTATTATGGAATTATATTCCTTGATCGACATAATAACAACTGCATCGTTTTCATCGTTCCTGGGAACAATAATAATATCTGAAGAATCAGATACCTCATCAAAATAGCCTTTTATATTTTTACGTAAATTTGAAATAGTTACAGCTCTCATAAAACTAATACGCTTTGTACATTAAAACGTACTTTCAAAGGTACAAATTATAAAGAAGTATTTCGATAACAATTCCAAACAAAAAAGCACCCTCTTTCGAAAGTGCTTTTTCAATAATTGGATTAGTTAGTTTAATTTCTCACTACTACAGCATCTTGCTTCCAGCTTTTCACTTTGGCAACACGCGAAGCCGAATAATCTACTTCACTGAGGCTGTTTTGATTCCAAAAGAACCATTTTCCGGTTTTTTCGCCTTCGTTATAGGTTCCCATGGCTACTTTATTGCCCGCAGCATCGTACGATACCCACTGACCGTGAACTTTTCCGTTTTTGTAATAGCCTTGTTGTGCAATCTGACCGTTATCGTGGTAATACGTTGATTTAACCAAATTGTCAACTACCTCATGCTTTGGCGCAATTCCTTGCGAAAAACCAACAGCGAACATCAATAGCGCGCTCCAAACAAACATCGTTTTCATATGAGTTGAACTTTAAATTAATAACTCAAAGATAACAATTAATTTACATACACAACACATTGGCTTAACAATTTGGTAACATTGCAATAAATTTAACATTGGAAACGGTTTGAAAGCGGTTTGAAACGCTTCTTCAAAGACGGCTGCCGCGCCAACGACAGAGCGGTTACCCCACAGCTGCAAAAGCCGGCACCTCTTTTACATGACGCACAATCGGTGGCTTTTGTAGCGAGGAGTATGAGCGATGGCGTGCCCGGGCGCCCAAAAAATAAACTCGCAAATACCTACCTTTAGCGCATAAAAAACGATTCATGAAACTACATGCCATTGAAGCAGGAAATTTTAAACTCGACGGCGGCGCTATGTTTGGTGTGGTTCCGAAAGTATTGTGGCATAAAACCAATCCTGCCGACAACAACAACCAAATTGACTTGGCCGCCCGCTGCTTACTGATTGAAAACGGCAACCGCCTTACTTTAATAGACACGGGCATGGGCAACAAACAATCGGAGAAATTCTTTGGATTTTACAACATGTGGGGCGATCACGAATTGCATCAATCGCTTAAAAACGCCGGATTTCACGCAAATGATATTACCGACGTGTTTTTATCGCACTTGCATTTCGACCATTGCGGCGGCGCTGTTTCGCACAATGCCAACAAAACCGGCTACGAAACCACATTTAAAAACGCAAAATACTGGACCAACAAGCGCCATTGGGAATGGGCAACCAAACCCAACGCTCGTGAAAAAGCTTCGTTTTTAAATGAAAATATTTTACCTATTGCCGAAGCGGGTCAGCTTTACTTTATCGATGAACCTACCGAAACGCTCGCCTTTTCAGAAGAACTCGGCTTTGAAATTTTTTACGCCAACGGACATACCGATCAAATGATGATACCCGTTATTACGTACCAAGGCAAAAAAATTGCATTTATGGCCGATTTGCTCCCGACAGCCGGACACATTCCGTTGCCGTATGTGATGGGATACGACACGCGACCGCTGTTAACCATGCCGGAAAAACAGGCCTTTTACGATTTTGCCGTTCGCGAAAACTGGTATTTGTTTATGGAACACGACGCACACAATCCGATTATAAACCTGCAAGACACCGAAAAAGGCGTGCGCTTGAAAGACGTTTTTGCGCTAAGCGACGTTTTGTAAAATGGCGTTTATAAAATTACGTTAATAGCAACCGCTAATTCGTAAACTCTGCTACATTTGTTACACAATATTAATTTAGACTCATGCAAAAAATAAAATTAAGCGGATTTGTATTATTCGCATCTCTGAGCCTCTTGTGCGCAACGCAGGCGAATGCACAAAGTTACTCCGCTAAAAAAGCGCAGTTAACTGAAAACGAACTCAAGCGCTGGAGTCACCTTGACATGGAAAAAGACAGCGTTCCGGGTATGAGCGTAGACCGTGCTTACGCAGAATTGTTAAAAGGCAAGAAATCGAATCCGGTGATCGTTGGAATTATTGATTCGGGAGTAGATATTGAACACCCCGATTTACAGTCGGTTGTATGGACCAATAAAAAAGAAATTGCTGGAAACGGCATCGACGATGACAAAAACGGTTACGTAGACGACATTCACGGCTGGAATTTCTTAGGAAATATAACCAAAGAAAACTACGAGTACGCGCGTATTGCCAACGACAAAAATTTAGTTGACGATGCGACTTACCAAAAGGCTAAAAAGGAATTCGATGGTAAATTCCAGGAGTCGCTTGCGATGAAAACGCAAATGGAAAAAGCACTTGAAGGAACTACCAAAGCCGACGCTTTACTCCAAAAAGAGTTGAAAAAGGAAACATACACCGTAGAAGATATAGAAACCATTACCTCGACCGACAAAGATGTGGTACGTGCGAAAATGGTAATGACGCAAATGTTGGGTTACGGTTTGCCTGTAGCCGAGTTGCTTAAAGAAATTAAAAAGCAACTCGACGAAGCTTCGACAATTGCATCAGGTGCAGGTTTTGTGGACTACAGAAAAACTTTGGGCGACAACCCGAACGATTTAAAAGACACCAAGTATGGCGACAATAACGTTATTGGTCCGGACAAAGAAGAAGCCTTACACGGAACACACGTAGCGGGTATTGTAGCGCAATCGCGCAACAACGGTATCGGTGGCGATGGTATTGCCGATAACGTGCAAATTTTAACTTGTAGAGCCGTACCGGATGGCGATGAGTACGATAAAGACATTGCTTTGGCTATTCGCTATGCCGTTGACAACGGAGCAAAAGTGATTAATGCTTCATTCGGAAAAAGCTTTTCGCCTCACAAACAATGGGTGTACGATGCCATTAAATACGCCGAAAAGAAAGACGTACTGATTGTGCATGCAGCGGGTAACGATGCAAAAGACATTGATGTGGAAGACAATTTCCCGAACGATTCTGACGATAAGAAAACAGAATTTGCAGCGAATGTACTTACCATTGGCGCTTTGAATCCGGCGTACGGCGAGAACATTGTTGCCGATTTCTCGAACTACGGTCAATTAAACGTAGATATTTTTGCTCCGGGCGTTCAGATTTACGCGACAACTCCAAAAGAATCGTACCAATTTTTGCAAGGTACTTCTATGGCTTCGCCAAACGTTGCCGGTGTTGCGGCTTTAATTCGTTCGTACTATCCAAAATTATCGGCTAAGCAAGTAAAGCAAATTATTATGGCTTCGGGAACTCAAGTCGACCAGAAGGTTTTGGCTGGAGAAGATGGAAGTCCGAAAGAATACAAAACACTTTCGGTAAGCGGAAAGTTTGTAAACGCGTATAAAGCTTTACAAATGGCCGAACAAGTTTCGAAAGGAAAGATAAAGGAAATAAAAGGTTAATATTATTTCGAAAAGAGCTGCTGAAAAGCGGCTCTTTTTACAAACAGCTTATTCTAATTAGCGATGATGAAGTACTTTTCGCTCTTACTGCTATCGTGCGGTTTCACTTTTGCTCAAGCTACACATCCCTGGCAGCAACACGTGGATTACAAAATAAACGTCGACTTCGATGTAAAAAGCTTTCAATATACGGGTGAGCAAACCGTAGTTTACAAAAATAACTCGCCCGACGATTTAAACACCGTTTTTATTCATTTATATCCCAACGCGTTTCAACCGGGGAGCGAAATGGACATTCGTTTACAAAACAATCCCGATCCAGACCGGCGTATGGCTACCGGCATTAAAGAAGGCGACAAAGAACGTTTTGAAAGCCGGATCGCTAAGCTACAACCAAATGAAATTGGTTTGCTAGAGTTAGCCGATGTAAGATGCAACGGACAAAAAATTACCGTACTTCAAAAAGGAACCTTAGCACAATTACTTTTTTCAAAACCGATAAAAGCAGGAGAAAAAGTTACGTTTAAATGGAATTTTAAAGGGCAACTGCCTGTGCAAATTCGTCGCTCCGGACGCAACAACAAAGAAGGAATTGCCATTTCGATGAGTCAGTGGTATCCAAAAATTGCCGCTTACGATACCGAAGGCTGGCATGCTAACGCCTATATTGCTCGCGAATTTTACGGCGAATGGGGCAATTTCGATGTGAAGATTGCCATCGATAAAAACTACACCATTGGCGGAACGGGCATTTTACAAAATCCGACTGAAATTGGTCACGGTTACAGTACAAAATTCAAGCAAAACGTTCGTCCCGACGGCAAACTGGTGTGGCATTTCAAAGCCGAAAAAGTACATGATTTCACTTGGGCTGCCGACGATAAGTACATTCACGACCAAGCACAACTCGACAACGGAACGGTTTTGCACTTTTTCTACAAAGACAATCCAAAAATTTTAGAAAATTGGAAAGGCTTGCAGCCCGATGCCGTTCGCGTGATGAATTTCTACAACCAACTTATAGGAACGTATCCGTACAAGCAATACAGCATCATTCAAGGTGGCGATGGCGGTATGGAATACCAAATGTGTACACTAATTTTGGGAGAAGGCAAATACGACGGTTTGTTGGGAGTTACCGCCCACGAAATGGGACACGCTTGGTTTCAAGGCTTGTTGGCCAGTAACGAAAGTAAATACGCTTGGATGGATGAAGGATTTACCTCATACATCGAAGATTTAGCTCTAGCCGAACTGAAGAAAAACACCGCTGTGAATCCGTTTACAGCTGCTTATACCGCTGTCGCGAAATTGCAAACTTCGGGTAAAGAGCAGGCCTTGACAACACATGCCGATCGGTTTGAAGAAAATCGTTCTTACAGCGTAGCTTCCTACTTTAAAGGGCAGCTTTTCTTGACGCAATTGCAGTATTTACTTGGTAAAGATCAATTGATAAAAGGCTTGAAGACGTTTTTTGACGAATTTAAATTCAAACATCCAACGCCTAACGATTTGGTGCGAATCTTGGAAAAACAAAACAATGTGCAACTCGATTGGTTTGTTACCGACTGGACGCAAACCACCAATAAAATTGACTACGCCGTAACGGCAACTTCCGACGAAAACGGACGCGCCGAAATACTTGTGACGCGAAAAGGCTTAATGCCTATGCCGCAACAGGTACTCGTGGAGTTAAAAAATGGCACCTCTGAATATTATTGTATTCCGCTTCGGGAAATGCACGGCAATCCGAAGTTTAAAGGAAGTGTGCAAGCCGATTGGCCGTGGGCACAACCACAATACCGAATTAAAACAAACGTTTTGTTTGCAGATTTAAAACGCGTACTGCTAGATCCCGATGGATTTGTTGCCGATACTGACCGCGCAAATGATATCTTTGTAAACGAAAAATAACCGAATTGTGAGAAAATTTTGTTTGTTGCTGCTGCTTTGCTTACCCACCCTACTTCAGGCTCAGGTGTACCGATTTAAAGCAACAAGTTTTAGTATAACCGAACGCTTAGATAACGATTCGTGGAGCGATTGGACACCTTTTGAAGAATCGACCGTGGTGATTACGCTCGACGGAAAGAAAGAACGCATCATTATTGGCTCGAAAGAAATTCAGGTCTTCGAAATCATGGAATACGCCGAAAAAATTGAAACCGACGACGACATCATCATCGGATTTCGATGCGCAAATTTAGACGGTGCACGAGTGGAAGTTGACATAGTTACCCGCAAAAAGCAAAACAATCGCAAACAAATCTATGTGAACTACAGCGATGTGCGGTATGTGTATAATGTGTACGATTAGCGGTTTCAGATCCACATTGCTATATTTTATCTCAAAATTCAACACCAAAACAACTTTTAACAATTGTTCCCAAAGCGCTTAAATGCCGTTTTGTAATTTGTTCCAAAACAAATTGTATGTGGGATCGGATTAGAGAAAAACTAAGCATTTTAGCCGATGCAGCGAAATACGACGTTTCGTGCTCTTCCAGCGGAGGCAACCGAAAAAATACCAACAAAGGCTTGGGCGATTCCAGCGCTTCAGGTATTTGCCACACCTACACCGAAGACGGTCGCTGCGTATCGTTACTCAAAATTCTACTAACCAACCATTGTATTTACGATTGTGCCTTTTGCGTTTCGCGAAAATCAAACGATGTTAAACGAGCCGCTTTCACCGTTGATGAAGTCGTAGATCTAACCATGAGCTTTTACCGACGAAACTACATCGAAGGTTTGTTTCTAAGCTCGGGTATCTTCAAAAACGCCGATTATACCATGGAACGTTTGGTACGAATCGCCAAAAAACTCCGCCTCGAACACAAATTCAACGGCTACATTCACCTAAAAACCATCCCCGGCGCCAGCGAAGAACTACTTACCGAAGCCGGTTTATACGCCGATCGGATGAGCATTAACCTTGAAATGCCCACCGAAAACGGACTCAAATTATTGGCGCCTGAAAAATCGCACGACGAAGTAAAAAAACCACTCGGATTCATCAAAAACAGCATCATTGCGTTTAAAGACGAAAAGAAACTGATCAAATCGACACCCAAATTTGTGCCCGCCGGACAAAGCACACAAATGGTGATTGGCGCTACGCCCGAAACCGACATGGAAATCATGTATTCGGCCGATCAATACTACCGCTCGTTCGATTTAAAACGCGTGTACTACTCCGGTTACATTCCGATTAGTTACGACAGCCGAATGCCACAAATTGGCTCCCAACCACCCTTATTGCGCGAAAACCGACTCTACCAAACCGATTGGCTGATGCGTTTCTACGGATTTAACGTCCGCGAAATACTCAATGAGAAAAATCCGCATCTCGATGTAGATATCGATCCGAAATTGAGCTGGGCTTTACGCAATCCCGACTTATTTCCTGTGGATATAAATACCGCCGATTATTACATGATTTTGCGCGTGCCCGGAATTGGCGTTGGCTCGGCACAGAAAATTGTGCAAGCGCGGAAGTTCGGACGTTTGCGTTCCGACCAACTTCGCAAAATGGGTATTGCCTACAATAGAGCCAAACATTTTATTCGCTGTGCCGATAGTGTAATCCAGTTGACAAATCCAGAACCACACCAAGTAAAGGCGCAAATTTTGCAAGACTCGAACAGCAAATACTTGAAAACACCGCAAAATCAATTGAGCTTATTCTCATGACGATACTTGTTTTCGATAGCAGTTTTGAAGGAATTTTAAGCGCGGTATTCGACAAGTACGAACGCAAATTCAAAGACGTTAAACTCGAATCCGAGTCAAAGCACCAACCGCAATTGCTGGCCGACATACACCACGTGCAAACCACCGATGAAAAAGCGAGTCGCGTTTGGAATGCGCTACAAAAAAAACTCTCCGTTACGTGGCAACAACGCTTGTACTGCTGTTTTTTGTCGGAACTCGAAGAAGCCTTTCAAAACATTTTGGAATTCATTTGCTACTGTTTCGACAGTGCCGAGAACATCGAAAATAATTACGGGCATCCGGCATTGATGGCATTGACAAAAATCGACAAAAGTGTGAGTCGCGAGCGCCACCGCATGAAGGCGTTTATTCGCTTTGAAGAAACGGCCGACGGCTTATTTTATGCCGGTGTAGAACCCGATTTTAATGTCATTCCACTGGTAATTTATTTCTTCAAAAACCGCTACGCCGACCAGAAATGGATCATCTACGACTTAAAAAGAAACTACGGATTTTACTACGATTTGAATCAGGTTACCGAAGTAGTTTTTGAGCACGCGCCGAAGATGAAAGACAAGGAACTCTTACACGAAAAAGAAAATTTGTATGCCTTGCTTTGGAACGACTACTTTAAAAGCACCAACATCCCAGCACGTAAAAACATGAAATTACACTTGCAACACGTACCGCGCCGCTATTGGAAATACCTAACGGAAAAGCGTATGAATTAAAAAATTGAAAAATGTAATCTCAGCTATTGTAATAGAAAAATAAAATCTTGAACTTTTTTCTCTCTTGGAAATCATTTTCGCTGCCTGAGCCTGTCGAAGGCACAAGGCGACACGTAGCACTCTGGCTTCGACAAGCTCAGCCGGCGTTAACGTTACCTCTAATTAAACATAACAACGGATTTAAGAAATTACTTATTCGTTGCCTGAGCTTGTCGAAGGCACAACACGACTCGTAAAGCGTTATTTAAAATAAACCCGTTGGGTGAAATTATTGGAAGTAAAATAAATTGAACAAAT
>NZ_NOXX01000133.1 GCF_002251775.1 Flavobacterium aurantiibacter | reverse complement strand
ATAAGCTGGAAATTAATTTAATACAATTTTTGTCGTGTACTTAGGCAACTAAGTATTCATTTAAAATGAGTGAAATTTTAGCAACATATTCATAAACAAATCCATACGATGATTATCTTTCTATTTTGAGCTCAGAAGCGTATCAAACAGAAATTAACTTCTATCGTCTGTTTCTCATGCAAGAAGAGCATTTAAACTATTTGCAAGAATACAAATTCCATAACGTTATTATCTAGAAGATAATAGCAGTTTTCCACAGCGGCTTTTTCTGTTCACTTTTAAGATAGACCGGCTTTTACTTTTGCTCAGAACTTCAAGTAGCGAATTAAAGCGTATCCCCTACCTCCCTAATCAAACGTTAAAGCATTCTCAAAATAGTTTACCGCTTTTCGCGATAAGCGTAATTTTAAAAAATGCGAAAACTTCAAACACCGCTACTGGCTTTTAACGATAAAGGAATCTATTGCGCACAAGCCGATGTATACCTCGACCCATGGCGCGCCGTAGATCGTGCTATAATCACACACGGACATTCCGACCACTCGCGTTGGGGACACAAACACTACATTACCCATCACACCAATGTGCCCATCATAAAGCACCGCTTGGGCGAGATCAACGCAACGGGCGTAGCCTGGAACGAAACCTTTACCATTAACGGCGTAACGTTTTCTCTACATCCCGCCGGACACATTATCGGATCCTCGCAAGTACGTGTCGAATATCAAGGCGAAGTCTGGGTCTTTACCGGCGATTATAAAACCGAAAACGACCTGCTTTCCACACCTTTCGAACCCGTAAAATGCCACACCTTTATCACCGAATGTACCTTCGGATTGCCCGCCTTCAACTGGATTCCACAACAACAAGTAATGCACGACATCAATACCTGGTGGGCCGAAAATCAGGCCGAGAAACAAACCTCGGTGCTCTTTGGTTATAGTCTCGGTAAGGCGCAACGCATTCTGAAATTTCTCGATCCATCCATCGGCCGCATCTACACCCACGGCGCCGTTGAAAATATGACGCAAGTGCTGCGCGAGTTCGCTCAAATGCCTGAAACCATTCCCTTAACCAAAGCCGTGAAAAAAGAAGATCTCATCGGACAAATGGTCTTAGCACCACCTTCGGCGCACGGCAGCGTATGGCTAAAAAAAATGACGCCCTACGTAACAGGAACTGCCAGCGGTTGGATGACCTTTCGCGGAGCACGCCGCCGACGAGCCATCGATAAAGGATTTGTGCTCAGCGATCACTGCGATTGGAACGGACTACTTTCTGCCATAACCGCAACCGGAGCCGAAAAAGTAATCTGTACCCACGGTTATGCCGATATTTTCTCGCGTTACCTCCGAACTTTGGGTTACGACGCCCGAACCGAGCAAACCCAATACGAAGGCGAAATGGCCGAACTCAACGGCGAAGAAAAACTAGAAGATGCCGTATGAAAGACTTCGCCGAACTCATACGAGCACTCGACAGCTCGAACAAGACCAATGTAAAAGTAGCCGCATTAACCAACTACTTCAAAAAAGCCAGCGATGCCGACAAAGTTTGGACCATTGCCATTCTTTCCCACCGCAGGCCACCGCGCCCCGTAAATACAACACTCTTGCGCGTTTGGGCTAACGAACTCGCAGGAATACCGCTGTGGCTGTTCGAAGAAAGTTATCATATTGTGGGCGACTTGGCCGAGACCATTGCGCTTATTCTTCCGCCCACTCAACAATCGTCCGAAAAATCGCTGAGTCGCTTTTTGGAAGAAATGATTGCGCTTAAAGCCAAATCCGATCCCGAAAAACGCGAATACCTACACGAAAATTGGATGCAACTCAACTATTACGAACGCTTTGTGTTCACCAAACTCATCACCGGCAGTTTCCGAATCGGCGTAAGCCAAAAGCTAATGACACGCGCCTTGGCCAATGCTACCGGCGTCGATGAAGATGTACTTGCTTACAAATTGATGGGCGATTGGAAACCGGCAAAAACCACTTTCGAAGATTTAATTCTCGCCGAACGCAGCACCGATTTCGAAAGCAAACCCTTTCCGTTCTTCCTCGCATATCCCGTAGAAGGCGAACCACAAGAGCTCGGGAATGCCAACGAATTTGCCATCGAACACAAATGGGACGGAATCCGTTCGCAAACCATTGTTCGAAACAAACAACTCTATGTGTGGAGTCGTGGGGAAGAACTCGTAACCGATAAATATCCGGAACTGCAAGTGTTAACTCAGCTATTTCCCGACGGAACCGTAATCGACGGCGAGATTTTACCGTGGATCGATAACAACATCGGCACGTTTAACGATTTACAAACACGCATCGGAAGAAAAACCGTAAGTGCCGATTTGCTTCGAAAAGTTCCCATTCGAATAAAAGTATACGATTTATTAGAATTTGAAGGCAACGATATCCGACAACTGCCGTACCGCGACCGACGGAATTTATTGAAAACCGTACTGAACCAACTTCCAACTGATGCACCCATACTCGAATCGGAGTTTTTGGTTTTAGATTCTTGGGAAGCCGTTGAAGCCGAACGAAATCGAGCTCGAGAAATGCGTTCCGAAGGTCTGATGCTGAAAAAACTCGACAGCTCGTATCAAGTAGGTCGTAAAAAAGGCGATTGGTGGAAATGGAAAATCGAGCCTTTATCCATAGACGCCGTTCTAACTTACGCCATGCGCGGCTCGGGGCGGCGTGCCAACTTGTTTACCGATTACACCTTTGCACTTTGGGAGGAACAAGAAAACGGCGACAGACAACTCGTTACGTTTGCTAAAGCCTACAGCGGATTGACCGATGCTGAATTCCGGCAAGTCGACGATTGGATTAAGAAAAATACACTAGAACGTTTTGGTCCGGTGCGCAGCGTAAAACCCGAGCTGGTTTTTGAAATCGGTTTTGAAGGAATTGCATTTAGCAAGCGGCATAAATCGGGAATTGCCACCCGTTTTCCGCGTATTTTGCGTTGGCGTACCGATAAAAAAATCGACGAAGCAAACACACTAGACGATTTAAAAAGCTTGATTCCGAAATGACAAACGTAGAATTATTTGCGCGAGCCGATTCGTGGTTTCAAAGTCAGCAGTGGCAAGTGTTTCCGTTTCAAAAAGAAACTTGGGAACACTACCTCGCAGGCAAAAACGGCTTGCTAAACGCACCCACCGGCAGCGGGAAAACGTATGCGTTGTGGATACCGATTGTACTTGAACAAATTCGAGCACGATCTCGTTCCGCGAAAGCGAAAACCGGCATAAAAGCCATATGGATCACGCCTTTACGCGCTCTTTCAGTAGAAATTAAACAGGCGGCCGAACGCGTTATCGAAGGATTTCAGCTCGACTTAACCGTGGGCATTCGAACCGGCGACACCGCAGAAGCCGAACGTAGAAAACAGCAAAAACAGCTACCTGACTTACTCATCACAACGCCGGAAAGCCTGCAACTGATGCTCGCTTCTAAAGATTACGCACAGCGCTTAGCGCATTGCCAAGCCGTTGTCATCGATGAATGGCACGAACTTCTGGGCACGAAACGCGGCGTACAGATGGAACTTGCGCTGTCGCGGATGAAAACCATTGCACCTAATTTGCGCATTTGGGGCATTTCGGCAACCATCGGAAATCTCGAACAAGCACGTGAAGTTTTATTGGGTTTAGATTCGAAAACAAACGAAAAGGCTGTACTCGTGCAAGCCAATATTCAAAAGCAAATTGAAGTATATGCGATACTTCCGGAAACCATGGATGCCTATCCGTGGCGCGGGCACATGGGTTTACACCTGCTCGACGAAGTAGCTGCCATTGTAAAGCGAAGCAAAACCACACTTATTTTTACCAATGTTCGATCGGCTTGCGAAATTTGGTTTCAGCAATTACTCGACAGATATCCTGAATTTGCTGGTGAAATTGCTATGCACCACGGCAGTATCGCCAAAGAAACCCGACTTTGGGTGGAGCAAGCCATTCGCGACGAGCAACTGAAAGTAGTTGTGTGTACGTCGAGTTTAGACCTCGGCGTCGATTTTGCTCCAGTTGAAACCATTATTCAAATCGGAGGTCCAAAAGGTGTAGCGCGATTCATGCAACGTGCCGGCCGAAGCGGTCACCAACCGGGAAAAAAATCGGTGATTTACTTCTTGGCAACGCATGCCATGGAACTAATCGAAGCATCGGCACTTCAAAAAGCCGTAAAACACACCTTGGTCGAAGATCGTATTCCGTATCTAAACAGCTTCGACGTTTTGGTACAATACCTAACTACACTGGCCGTTTCCGATGGTTTTTATCCAAACGAAATTCGCCAAGAAGTTCAAAATACATTCTGTTTCCAAGCAATGACCGACGAGGAATGGCGTTGGATTTTAAATTTCATCTCTAAAGGCGGACAAAGCTTGCAAGCATACGACGAATTCAAGAAAGTAGAAATCGAAGCCGACGGAAAGTTCAAAGTCAACAGCCGTAAAATTGCCATGCATCACCGCATGCAAATCGGTACGATCGTTGGCGACGTATCGCTGCAAGTCAAATTTCTCGGCGGCGGATACATAGGTTCTATAGAAGAATACTTCATTTCGCGACTAAAACCCGGTGATATTTTCCAGTTCGGCGGACGCAGGTTAGAACTCTATCAAATCAAAAACATGCAGGTTTTGGTGCGCAACGCAACCGGAAGCGGAAAAGCAAAATTGGCCAGCTGGCTCGGCGGTCGGCTTTCGTTCTCCGCACAAATGTCGCAACTCCTTCGAGAAGAACTCTACCGCGCCAATACATCGGATTTATCCGTTGAACTCGCGGCAATGGAACCTGTTTTTACCCGACAAAGACGCGAATCAATTGTGCCTTCGAGCAACGAATTCCTGATCGAGACCTTTAAAACACGCGAAGGATATCACAGTTTATTTTATCCGTTTGAAGGTCGGTTTGTGCACGAAGCCTTAGCCAGTTTGTTGGCGTACCGCATCAGTTTGCTAACGCCCATTAGTTTCTCGCTCGCGTACAACGATTACGGTTTCGAATTGCTTTCCGACCAACCCATCGATTTAGAATCGGTAATCGACAATAATTTGTTTTCAGCTTCTTACGTACATCAAGATTTGCAAAGCAGTTTGAATGCCACCGAAATGGCCAAACGCAAATTCAGAGATATAGCCGTGATAAGCGGATTGGTTTTTACGGGTTATCCCGGTAAATTAATTAAAACCAAACATTTACAAGGAAGTTCGCAGCTGTTCTTCGAAGTATTTCGCGATTACGAACCCGATAATTTATTGCTGCAACAAGCCATTCGCGAAACCTTCGAACATCAGTTAGAAGAAGGACGTGTGATTCTGGCCTTGGAACGTATTAACCAACAAAATATCGTCGTCAAAGAATGTTCAAAACCCACGCCGTTTTCGTTTCCAATTATCACCGACCGACTTCGAGAGAAACTCAGCAGCGAAACGCTTGCCGACCGAATTGCGAAAATGACCGCCAGTTTTATGAAGTAATTGTCGGCTCGTTTCCCATACTTGAATTAACTTGCATCGGAATTTATCTGTGACAACGCTACTCAAATACAATCAGCTCGAATTCGTTTTGCATTACTCCGGAGCCGCTTTCTGGAAAAATGGAAACTGCTTATTAATTGCCGATGTGCACCTCGGTAAAGTGGCGCATTTTCGCAAAAACGGATTAGCCGTTCCGGCAGCAGTAGGTTTGGTAAACTTCGAGTTGTTAGAAGAAGTGCTCTCATTTTTCAATCCGAAATCAGTAATTTATCTCGGCGATTTATTTCACTCCAAAACCAACAACGATTGGCGAGCGTTTTCGGCGTTTATAGAAAGAAATGCAGAACAAAAGCACGTATTGGTCGCCGGAAATCACGATATTATTTCAGAATCACATTACAAAAAGTTGGGTATTGAAGTAGTGTCCGAAATCGAAACCCACGAATTGTTACTCACGCATCATCCTACCGAAACCGATTCGAAGCTAAACATCTGCGGGCACATACATCCCGGTGTTTTGTTGCGTGGTGCTGGCCGACAATCCTTGCGATTGCCTTGTTTTTTTCAATCTCAAAATCAACTAATTTTACCTGCCTTTGGCGTTTTTACCGGAAAGTACATACTCGAACCAACCGCAACGGATAGGGTGTTCGCTATTGCCCAACGCGAAGTTCTCGACGTAAGTGCGTATTTTCAGAACCAAGTTTGAAATACAAATAAAAGCGCTGAAATTAATTCAAGGCGAAATCGGCGCTTAATTTAAAGCTCGGCACAATTACCCGAAAATTGCGGGTCGTTGTAAAATTAATCATGTTGAAATAGCCGCGCATAGCGCCAAATGGCGAAGCCAATAAACAGCCTGAAGTATAGCTGTAACGCTCGCCGGGTTTTAAAACAGGTTTTTTCCCAATCACACCCTCGCCATCAACGGTTTCCATGTTTTGAAGCGCATCGAAAATATCCCAGTGTCTCGACATCAATTGTACGCTGTCTTTACTGTGATTTTCTATCGAAATTTCATAACAAAATGCGTAGTGCAACCTACCATTTTTGTAGTAAGTACCTTCAAAAGAAGTTCTAACCGAAATTTTTATCCCTTGTGTTATTTGAGTAACCATAGCGCTCAACCAGTTTCACACTTCAAAGTTAGCAAATTTTCGAACGAAGCAAGTTTAAATCTTTGTTAGTTGCTGATATCAATCGAACTAGCACTGCCTTTTCCAATAATACGATCGTATCGCTGACCGTTTTCTCGGTAATACACCAAAGCAAAATAGTTGTTTTCCGTTTGGTAAAAGTTGCCGTCGGGAGCATTTTCGTAATCAATTTTCCCGTTTTCCGAGGCAATAACATATTGGTAGTTCGTAAATCCTTGTTTTAAAATCAATGCTTTTTCAAAATAGCCGCCTTCGGTATTGTAATCCATTTTAAATTCGGGTGCTAACGACCAGTTGTTAAACATTCCGTTAATATACACACCGTCGTTGCCCATATAGGTTGGCGCAACCAATCTAAAATACACCCAAGCGTAGTCGGCTTCAACAGCGTTGTTTTGCGAGTTTAAGTTCTGAACTTGATAAATACCGTTTACATCGGGTGCGTAGGTGTAAGGCTGGTTGGCGCGTGCGTTGTCTGGATATAAATACGCAATGTAAGTTTCTTTACTTTCAATCTTTGCAATAAAATTGTTCGCTGCCCGAATGTCCTTGTTTTCAAAAAATCTGTATTCGTTTCCGCCCCAAAATTGCGTTTCCTTGTCGTAGCGGTAAATCAAATCGTTGCCAATAGTATATTGCGGCTTAATGTTGGTAATTCCCGTTTTGAAATCGCCGTTTTTCAGCAACCAAACTTTTACGTTTTGTAAGGGCGCTTGAAACAAAATATCTTGCGATTTAATCGAAAATTCTACGTTTTGTTTGTATTCAATATCTTTTAATGTACGCGGACGTTTAATAACCATCGGAACCGAAACACGATCTTCATAAATCACAAACTTGCGCGAAAAAACCACTTCGCGATCCGAGTTCAAAATCTGAATAATGTAGTTGCCACTAACGCGAAAACTCATAAAACGGTTCGGAAAGGGCATGCGGTAATGGCAATACAATTGCACGGTGTTAAACGAAGTCAAATAATCCTGAATGCGCTGCCCATCCACGCCGTTTAAGTACTCCGCTTTTGCCAATTCCGATTTTTTCCAATCGTAATCGCAATGCACAATTTCAAAGTAATAATCGGCTTCGTCGCCATGCAAATCATCAAACTCAAAATGAAAATTGTCGTTTAGTTGAAACATCGGCAACACCATTTTTCCGTCCTGAAAAAATGCAGCCGTTTTTATATGAAAAGGCGGTTCAACTTCTTTTTGAAGCTGCGAAAAACCTGAATACACATTTAAAAGAAACCACAATCCGAGAAAAATTGCACGCATGGTAGAAAGTTAAGTGAGGTAAAGATAACGATTGTACACGAATTTTAGTTGTTTTTTGGGCGCGCCGGCACAGTAAAACCCGAAATTTCGCTGTAATTCGAACGGTAGTATAGGGTTTTCCTGCGCCGTCAGGCTTTCGCTCATACGCCTCGCAACAAAAACCGCTTGTACGCGCTTTTTGTCGCTGCGGGGTAATCCGCTCTATCCTTCGCGCGGCCAACTAAACCCAAGATTTGTGCCAAAGAAAAACCATTTCCAAAAGTTACGAAATCGAATTCGCTGCAATTTGCTTTCAAATATCAAAATCAGCTGCTTACATTTGCCACGCTAAACACAAAAGCGTAGTAAATGACTAAATTTGCAGTTATCGGCGGCGGAAGCTGGGCCACAGCCATTGCCAAAATGCTGTGCGTAAACGAATCACGCATAATTTGGTATATGCGAAACGAAGCAGCCATCGAACACCTGCAAACGGAGCATCACAACCCAAACTACCTGAGTTCAGTAACGTTTCAAATCGAAAAACTCGATCTTACAACCGATATCAACTACGCTATCGCAAATGCCGAAATCATCATTTTTGCTATTCCGTCGGCGTTTCTTAATAACGAACTTGCGAAACTCGAAGTTGCACTCAATGAGAAAGTTATTTTCTCGGCAATTAAAGGTATTGTGCCCGAAACCAGTTTAATTGTTGGCGAGCATTTTCACGAAGTGTATCAAATTCCGTACGAAAATATTGGCGTAATCACCGGGCCTTGTCACGCCGAAGAAGTAGCTCTCGAGCGTTTATCGTACCTAACTATTGCCTGCGCCGACGCCAAAAAAGCAAAGGTCGTAGCACACGCGCTGTCCGGAAACTACATCAAAGCAAAAATCAGCGACGATATTATCGGAACCGAATACGCCGCAATGCTCAAAAACATTTACGCCATTGCTGCTGGTATTGCGCACGGCTTGGGTTACGGCGACAATTTTCAGTCGGTTTTAATGAGTAACGCCATTCGCGAAATGAAGAAGTTTATTCGCAAAGTGCACAAAATGAAACGAAACATCAACAACAGCGCATATCTCGGCGATTTGTTGGTAACCGGTTATTCGGTTTTTTCGCGAAACCGCATGTTCGGAAACATGATTGGTAAAGGCTATACCGTAAAAAGTGCCATGATGGAAATGAGTATGGTTGCCGAAGGCTACTACGCGGTAAAAAGTGCGTACAAACTCAACGAAGAATACGGCGCCAAAACACCTATAATCGACGCGGTTTACAGCATTTTATACGAAGGTAAAGAAGCGCGAAAAGTCTTTAAAAAACTTACCGAAAAACTCGATTAATACAATCGTTAATGTGCCGTTTTTAAGTCGGCAATAACTTGTAACGGGTTTTCGGCTTTAAACACAAAATTACCTGCCACTAAAACATCGGCGCCCGCTTGTAATAAGGCCGTTGCGTTTCCGCTGTTTACACCGCCATCTATTTCAATTTGGGTTTTTGCTCCCGTTTCAACGATCAGTTTTTTAAGGGCACGTACTTTTTCGTAGGTGTGTTCAATAAATTGTTGTCCGCCAAAACCCGGATTAACGCTCATTAAACAAACCAAATCGATTTCGCGAATGATGTCGGAAAGCAAATGTACCGGTGTGTGCGGATTTAAAGCAACTCCTGCGCGCATGCCGTTACTTTTTATGTGTTGCAAGCTGCGGTGTAAATGCGTGCAGGCTTCGTAATGCACCGTTAAGGTAGCGGCACCTAATTTGGCGAAGGTTTCGGTATATCGGTCGGGATCGACGATCATTAAATGCACGTCGAGCGGTTTTTTTGCGTGTTTTTGAATGGCTTCGAGCACGGGCATACCAAACGAAATGTTGGGTACAAAAACCCCGTCCATGATATCGATGTGAAACCAATCGGCTTGACTTTCGTTGATGCGTTCGACGTCGCGTTGTAGATTAGCAAAATCGGCTGCAAGTACAGAAGGTGCAATAATAGGCATAGTTGTGTTGTTTGCGGCAAAGGTAGCGGAAAGTTTTAAAAACACGTATTGTGGGTTGGGTTGGGTGCATCAGGGATGGCACGGAAATCCTTTTACTGCGAGGGCGCGAGCAGTAAAAACCTGAGTTCGATTAAAAATCTTTGTCAGAACGCTGAAAATAGTTAAAATGAAAAAACGGGTATCCTTAGGAATGAACGACCCAGACGCTAAACAGATAAACGGTCGCCTACTTCGTTAGAATTTTTT
>NZ_NOXX01000113.1 GCF_002251775.1 Flavobacterium aurantiibacter | reverse complement strand
TAAAGCGGAACACGTGACGGCGTGAACCACTTTTGCGCAGCGACGTCTCGTTTGCCGGCGCGCCCAAAAAAACTAGTTCGAAATTCCTGCGGCCTGAATCATCGGGATTTGCGGCAGTATGAATTGCCAATAAGCTGTGTCGCCTTGCAATAAACGGATTTTCTCGGCTTGCAAGTACGTGCCAATGCGCGTTCGGTCGGAAGCATCGGTTTTTAACTCGAATCCGTTTTCGTTGGCGTAGGTTATAAAATCGGTTACTAAGCGCTCGTTTACCGGCAATGCTGCAATTTTTGACCGATCGTATTTAAAGCTGTCCCACTTTTCGAAAAGAAAATTTCCAGGAATAGGCGATTGCAACAACAGGAGCAACCGTTCTTTATCGAGATTTGAATCGAGCGCCACAAAAACATCGGGAACGATGCCTCCACCGCCATACACAATTTTTCCTTTTGGAGTCTTGAATTTTTCGAGTTTACTCAGTTTAATCGAGTCTTTTTCAAAAAGTTCGCCGTTTGTTAAACGATCTTCAAAACTTTCGTAATAGGCTTCGGTTCCTTTGCTGTACGGGCCTTGAATGCTTCGGCCAGTAGGTGTGTAATAACGCGCAATGGTAAGTCGCACGGCCGATCCGTCTTCGAAACCAATTTCGCGCTGTACCAATCCTTTACCGAACGAGCGTCGGCCAATAATCGTTCCGCGGTCGTTATCTTGTATTGCGCCGGCAATAATTTCGCTGGCAGAAGCGCTGTATTCATCAATTAAAACCGATAGTTTTCCTTTTTCGAATAGTCCGCCACTTTTGGCAATACTGCTTTCTTTCTTGCCGTCTTTTGCTTTGGTGTAAACGATCAGCAAATCTTTTTGAAGCAATTCGTCGGCAATCGAAACAGCCTGTTCCATGTAGCCACCGCCGTTGCCGCGCAAATCGATGATTAGTGAAGTTGCGCCTTGACGGAGAAGTTTTTTCAGAGCAGCAGAAAATTCGGCCGCCGTATCTTCGGCAAACTTTGAGATTTTGATGTAAGCCGTTCGGTTGGGTAGGAGTACCTCGGCTTCGATGCTGGAAATATGAACCTGCTGCCGCTTAAACTGAAAGTTCAAGATTTTGTTTTGGCTTTTTCGGAATACTTTCAAACGAACTTCGCTATTGGGCTCGCCTTTAAGGTATTTGAATAGGGAGTCGGTTGCGAGTTTTCGTCCGAAGAGTTTGTTTTTTCCTTCGAAGAGAATTTTATCACCGGCTTTGAGTCCGGCTGCGAGTGCTGGTCCGCCGTCGAGCGTTTTAGTTACAGTTACGGTGTCTTTTAGCATCATGAACGAAATTCCGATTCCGACAAAATTGCCGCTGAGTTCTTCGCTCACCTGTGTCATTTCAGATGCATTGATGTAAACCGAATGCGGATCGAGTTGTTGCAATAACTGACTGATGGCTTTATCGACAAGTGTATCGGTTGCAACGCTATCAACGTATTCGTTGCCAATAACTTGTAGTAAACGATCGATTTTATCTTTCGACGAAAGTGAATTTGGCTTGTTGGGAAAGTCTAAAATTGTACCCAGTAAAATCCCCAACACCAGCACAGCAAACAACACTACGGGAACGTAAACTTTAGAAATTTTCATAATTCGGAGAAGTCTTCTATTTGAATGATGTCGACACCAGCGCGCTCAAGAAATTGGAGTCCGGCATCGTCTCGGTATCCGTTTTGGTACACCACGCGTTTGATTCCGGCTTGATGAATGAGTTTACTGCATTCTTTACAAGGGGATAATGTAATGTAGAGCGTGGCGCCGTCGCAGGTTTGTGTAGATCGCGCTACTTTTAGAATGGCGTTGGCTTCGGCATGCAAAACATACCATTTGGTTAAACCTTCGTCGTCTTCGCAGCAATTTTCGAATCCGCTTGGCGTTCCGTTGTAACCATCGGAGATAATCATTCGATCTTTTACGATGATAGCACCCACTTTTTTGCGTTTGCAATACGACAGTTTGCTCCATTCCGAAGCAATTCGCAAGTATGCTTTATCGTATTTGTTAATTTTTTCTGTATTCAACGGAAACGAATTTTCTCTGCGTAAAGCTACCAAAATTTTGCTGCGATTAGCATAGGAAGTACAACGCCTAAAACAAATGCTGAACCTGTTAAACACCAGTCTCTTTTAGAAAATCGAAAGAAGGTTTGCACGATGTACGCAAGAACAAGCACCACTAAAACTACGATGATTTGTGCGGCTTCGATACCCAGCGCAAATTCGAGCGAAGGAAGTATTTTTTCGGAAGGTTTTCCGGGCAACAAACCGTTAAAGTAATTCGAAAATCCCAGTCCGTGAATCAAACCAAAAACTATGGTTATGATAGATACCACAGAAATGCTTTCTTTTTTAGAATTTTTTCCAGCTGTAAAAAGATGAAAAAGTGCTGTGATACAAATGGTTACTGGTATTAAGAACTCGATAACGTCGACACGTATAGCGATTAATCCCAAAACGGAACACAACAATGAAAGTGTGTGGCCAATTGTAAAGAAGGTTACAAGTAGCAAAACGCGTTTCCAGTCGGAAAACGAATAAGGAATTGTTAGTGCGATGAGAAATAATACGTGATCGTAGGCATTTACGTCGAGCACGTGGCGCAGGCCAATTTCAAAAAAAACGAGAAAATCGGTCATTTCAGTAGCAGTTGGGAGGTAAACTTACAAAAATCTCGGATTGCGGAAAAATAGTTGGTTTTATTCTACATCAATAGAAAGAAAAATTATGCTAAACCTCGGTTAAACTTCGTTAGGCTGCCCGTTAAAATCGTTTATATTTGTCGAGTAACACAAAATTTTAAGTATGTCGATTTCAGATTTATTCGATAGTGGGTTTAAAGACAGAAATAAAGGTCATTTTGCCTCGATTGTACGCGTTGCCATGGAAGACGGCGTGTTAGATACCGAAGAAAAAGAATTTTTAGATAAGCTTGCGAATCAATTAGAGATTTCGGCAGATGAGTATGCGGAGATTGTTGCCAATCCGTTTAAATACCCAATTAATCCGCCGTATTTGCATACACAACGTTTGGAGCGTCTTTACGATTTGAGCAGAATGGTTTATGCGCACAACGAAGCCGGACCGAAACAAAAAGAAATTCTTACACGCTTTGCTCTCGCACTTGGTTTTACACCGGGCAACGTGAAGTATATTGTCGACAAAGCTTTGTCGTTATTGGTGCTAACAGTTGATTTAGACACCTTCGTTTACGAGATGCAACACATGAATAAGTAATTCGAGCGATTCCATAAAAAAATCCGACGCTATAGTCGGATTTTTTTATGGAGTTCACTTTAGTTTACTTTTTTGCTTTGGCCATAAATTCTTCGGCTTTCGTAACCATATTATAGCTTCCGCAGAAGAACGGCACGCGCTGATGCAGTTCGGTAGGTTTAATTTCTAAAATTCGCGTAAAGCCATCCGATGCTTTTCCACCGGCTTGTTCGGCAATAAAGGCCATAGGGTTGCATTCGTACAGCAAACGCAATTTTCCTTTAGGTGCTTTGGAACTCGTTGGATAAATATAAATACCGCCTTTAATCATGTTTCTGTGAATATCGGAAACCAAACTGCCGATGTAACGTGAGGTGTACGGACGGTCGCCTTCTTCCAACTGACAGTATTTGATGTAATCTTTAACGCCTTGCGGAAAGTGCACGTAATTTCCTTCGTTAATCGAATAGATTGTTCCGTCGGGTTTGAATTGCATGTTGGGATGCGACAAATAAAACGTTCCAATAGCCGGATTAAGTGTAAATCCGTTAACACCGTGCCCAGTAGTGTACACCAGCATAGTCGAAGTTCCGTAAATGACGTAACCCGCGGCTACTTGCATGGTTCCGGGTTGTAAAAAATCTTCAAGGGTAACAGGCGTTCCAATAGGGGTTACGCGACGAAATACCGAAAAAATTGTTCCAACAGAAACGTTTACATCGATGTTGCTGCTGCCATCGAGCGGATCCATTAAAACTACGTATTTGCTATTGTGGTTGTTGTCGGGTCCGGCAACGGTAATAAAATCGTCGTTCTCTTCCGAGGCAATTCCGCAAACAATTTCGCGATTTATCAGAGTTTGAATGAAGATGTTATTGGCGTAAACGTCGAGTTTTTGTTGATCTTCACCTTGGATATTCTGCTCGCCAGCCGCACCAACAATATCCACCAATCCGGCTTTGTTAACTTTGTAATTAACGACTTTTGCCGCTAATCGAATCGAGTTGATGATTCGGGAAAGCTCGCCCGACGAATATTTAAATTCAGCTTGTTTTTCAATAATAAATTCTCCGAGCGTTTTGTTCCGTTCTTCCATAGCGAAATCGTTGTAGTTGGGTGCAAATATCGCAATTTATACGACTTGCGTTTCTAAAACGGGATAAAGAAAACGTTGTTTTTGTCGAAGAAGCTGAAAAATGAAAATTTTTCAGCTTCAGCTTAGAAATATCCGCAGTAATAGCTCCATTTTTTCACTCAAAATTGCTACAAACCGTATATTTGCCGCTCAATTCGTAAAGCCGTTATTTAATCTGCTGCAAAACGGCAAAAGCAGCATTCTAAAACATGAAAGTATTCAAATTTGGCGGTGCTTCTGTGAAAGACGCCGCATCGGTAAGAAACGTTGTGAGCGTTTTGCAACAAGTAGGTGCAACAGACACTTTAATTGTAGTTTCGGCGATGGGAAAAACAACGAATGCCTTAGAGGTAGTTGTCAAAAATTATATTTCTCAGTCTGGCGAACTCGAAAGCGTACTCAACGACGTCAAGAAATACCATTTTGATATTCTAAGCGATTTATTTCCCGATAGCAATCACGCTGCGCATCAAAAAGTTAACGCGCTTTTCAATGATTTGTCTGATTTCTTAAAATCCAATAAATCTTCAAATTATAACTACGTTTACGATCAGATTGTGAGTTTTGGAGAATTGATTTCTTCGGCAATTTTATCGTTTTTCCTTGCTGAATCTGAAATCAGAAATACGTGGCTCGATGTGCGCGAACTAATTGCAACCGACAATAATTACCGCGATGCAACAGTAGATTGGGATACTACTCAACGCCAAATTGCCGTAAAAATAAGTCAGTACGGAACCTACGTTACGCAAGGATTCTTGGGCGCCGACGACAATAATTTCACAACTACCTTAGGTCGCGAAGGCTCCGATTATACCGCGGCTATCTTTGCTTATTGTTTGAACGTACAATCGGTTACCATTTGGAAAGATGTTCCTGGAGTTCTAAACGCCGATCCGCGATATTTTGAAAATGCACAAATGCTGCAACAAATTTCGTATCGCGAAGCAATCGAATTGGCGTTTTACGGCGCCACAGTAATTCACCCTAAAACGCTCCAACCGCTTCAACGCAAAGAAATCCCGTTGCATGTAAAGTCGTTTGTAAATCCGTTATTGCCCGGAACTACTGTAGCAAAAGGAAAAGACTTGATTCCAAGCATGCCGTGTTTTATTGTAAAGAAAAACCAATATTTAATTTCGCTTTCTTCCTTAGATTTTTCTTTCATCATGGAAGAGCACATTGCTGGCGTGTTTGCACTTCTTCATAAATACAAAATGAAAGTCAGTTTAATTCAAAACTCAGCGATTTCATTCTCACTGTGTTTGGAAGATAAGTTCGAGAACTTTCAAAAACTGCGCGCCGAGCTTTCTAAGCAATTTAAAGTGTATTACAACGAAAACGTATCGCTCTACACCATTCGTCACTTCACTGAAGAAGCTGCCGCAGAAGTAACTGCTGGAAAAACTGTGATGATTAAGCAAGCAAGTCGCGAGACAATTCAAATCGTAACTAAAGAATAGTAGCTGCAAGCGTCTTTCTGAAAAATCGGTATTCTACTGCGTAAAAATGCGAATCACTAAAAATGAATTCGTTCTTTTGACGTTTGTAATCAATGGTTTTGCTTGTCGGTGTCGAAAATGCGCGGTTAATCAGGCGTTTTCAAATCTAAATCCAAGCGGATAATCGACTATTCATGAAGAAGGAATGGCTTGTAGTAGTGTTGCTCTTTTGTTGCTGGATGTCTTCGGCACAAAAAGAATATTCGCTGCGACGAGAATCTACTTTTTTTATCGAGTCGGATAGTCTTCAAATTGACAGCACGAGTATTCGAAAAATCGATTTTGAAATCTACGATGAAAATAATCGACCCTTGCCGGAACAAGCTTTTCGAGTCGATTTTACTCGAGCGCGTCTTTACATACTCGATTCGTCACTGAAAAACACGCAAGTTTTGGTGAGGTACAGTAAATATCCCGATTTTCTTACGAAATCGTATGTGCGTTACGCGCCCGAAAAAGTGTTAGGAAACGTGGCAACGACTGCAAACTCCGAACCACTTCGCAATACGCGAACACCGTTTGAAGGGCTGTCTACAAACGGAAGCATTACACGCGGCGTTACGGTTGGAAACAATCAGAATTCGGTGGTAAATTCAAATCTCGATTTGCAGATTTCAGGAAAGCTATCCGATAAAGTTTCGTTGCGCGCCAGCATCCAAGACAGCAATATTCCTTTACAAGATAATGGCTACAGCCAACGACTCGACGAATTCGATCAAATATTTATTGAACTCGCTGGCAGTAAATGGAACATTCGGGCGGGCGATTTATTTCTGGAAAACCGTTCGTCGCGATTCTTAAATTTCAGTAAAAAAGTACAAGGCGTTCGCGCTGGATTTAGATTTGGAGATGAATCGGCTACTACCGACGTGTTTGCATCGGCGGCTTTGGTTCGAGGCGCTTACGCGAGAAGTACATTTACCGGAACCGAAGGCAATCAAGGGCCATACAAACTTAGAGGTCCGAATGGCGAACCATTTATACTCGTAGTTAGCGGTTCGGAACGCGTTTTTGTGAATGGAATTCAGTTAGAACGTGGCGAAAACAATCAATACGTTATCGACTATAATGCTGGCGAAATTACGTTTACATCGCTGTTTCAGATAACATCCGAAATGCGGATAAATGTCGAATATCAATATGCCGAACGAAACTTCACAAGGTTGGTAACCTATGCCGGTGCAAACCACAGCTCGGAAAAATGGAATGTAAGTGGCGCAATTTACTCGGAAAACGACGTAAAGAACCAACCCTTGCAACAAAATTTATCTCCCGAGCAAGCGGCTGTTTTAGGTAATGCGGGCGACGACGATCGGTTGATGGTGGCGCCTTCTGAAAACGAAGAACCTTTCGATGAAAACAAAATTCAATATCGAAAGGAAATTGTGAATGACGCTACTATTTTCGTGTATTCTATCAATCCAAACGACACGCTGTTTAGTGTTCGTTTTACCGATGTTGGCGCAGGAAATGGGAACTATCGATTGCAGTCGACTACCGGAACCGGGAAAATATACGTGTATGTTGCGCCAATTAACGGAGTAAAACAAGGCAGTTTCGAGCCAGTGGTAAAGTTAATTGCGCCTCAAAAATTGCAATTAGTTCAGGTGTCGGGCGGGTATCGAAACGGCGAAAACACTACGGTTCAAGCCGAGTTTGCGGGTAGTTTGAACGATAAAAATCTTTACAGTTCTTTAGACGATGCCGACAATACCGGTGTAGCGTTTCATATCGATGCGGCGCAAATGCTATTCAAACGAAAGTTTAAAACGCAAGTTTTTGCGGGCGCACAATACATTGGCGAGCGTTTCCGTACGGTGGAACGAGCCGTAAGTATCGAGTTTAACCGCGATTGGAACGTAAGTACGCAGCTCGGCGATCAGAAATTGGTGTCGGCCGGTTTTACTACCAATCTCAACCAAAAAGGCAGCGCTACGTATAAAATCGAAACACTGCAGTTTGGAAGTTCGTATTCGGGATTTCGCCAACTCTTCGACGCTCAAGCCAATCTCAACAACTGGCAGTTTTCACAGAAGTTTAGCTATTTGAAAACTACAGCAAATTTTGCCAATTCGAGTTTCCTCCGAAATTTGAGTCGCATTTCGTATCGTCCAACTAAAAAAGTTTGGATTCATGCCACGCATGCCGCAGAAGATAACAGCGAACGTTTAAAAGCTACCAACCAGTTGAGTAATTTGAGTCAGCGCTTTAACGAATTTGGCGGTCGGGTAGGAGTGGGCGACAGCCTAAAAGTATTTGTGGAAGGCGGCGTTTTGTTGCGTTTAAATGATTCGCTAGTAGATCAACGTGTGAGTCGCGTCAACCAATCGCTCACATATTTAGTACGTTCACGCGTTTTTCAATCCGAACAGCAGGATTTGATGTTGTTTGCGAGTTTCCGAAAACTTACGTTCGAAGATAAAACGCAGGCAGCCATTCCGTCTTTAAACAGCCGAATTGCCTATAACGGTCGGTTTTTAAATCGTCTTTTAGTGTTGGGAACTACCTACGAAAATAGCTCGGGAACTGTAGCTCAACAGGAATTCTCTTATATCGAAGTCGAGCCCGGACAAGGCCTATATACTTGGAACGATTACAACAATAACGGTGTTAAGGAACTCGAAGAATTCGAAATTGCGCCGTTTCCAGATCAGGCCATTTACCTGCGGATTTTTCTTCCCAACCAGATTTTCGTTCCTTCGCATGTTAACCGCCTCAGCCAAAACCTCACCCTAAATTTTGCAGCTTGGAAAGGCTCGGGAGGCTTTTCGAAGTTTCTTAAAAAAATAAGCAATCAAACCTCATTTATCACAGAGCGAAAAATCCGCCGATCGGGTTCCGATTTCGATTTAAACCCTTTTGGTAGTTCGGGTTCCGATGTGCTTGGGCAAACACTTACCTTCAGAAACAGCTTGTGTTACAATCGCGGCAAGCAAAACCACAGTGTAACCTTTAATGCAACGTCAAGTGCTAATATCGCGCTTATTAGCAGTGGTTTACAAGAAAATAAGTTGCGAGGCACACAGTTATTATACGCCCATTTGGTTCAGAAAAGTTGGTTATTTAGCATTCAAGTTGGTCAGAATAAACAAAAAAGCACGGCTCAAAATTATGCGAATCGCAGTTTCGAAATTACGGGATACGAGTTTGAGCCTAAAGTTTCATATTTGTTTTCGACCAACATAAATTTTGATATTTCTGCCGCTTATGGCGAAAAGGAAAACACTTTGGGAGCCGAGGCTTCTTTGGTTCAGCGAAAGCTAACCTTGGGCTTTAATTGGAATGTCGGTACTAAGTTAACGGCAAACGGCGAGTTTAATCTAATTGGCAATAGTTACCTCGGTGAGGCTAATACAGCCGCGGCTTTTCAGATGCTCGAAGCTTTGCAACCGGGTCAAAATACAACTTGGCGCTTGTCGGTACAAAAAAGTCTAACGGGCTTTTTAGATCTAACGTTAAATTACCAAGGTCGTAAAAGCGATCTTTCTTCTGCCATTCATACCGGAACAGTTCAACTTAGGGCACATTTTTAGGTGGGATAAATCCAAAAATCAATTATTTTCGTAAATAAAAAGCAAAAATTTAATATTTGTAAAGATGCAACCAAAGCTAATTTTTCTATTTTTGTACACAATGAAAACTACGCGACGATTTTACGGATTTTTGTTATTCGCACTACTTTGTAGCAGCGCAGTTGTAGCTGCTCCTCCCGGTGGTGGTCCGCCTCCTCCTGCTGGCCTGCCTCCTCCTCCTCCTGGCTTGCCCTTTCAATTAAATACACAGGCGCTATTTTGCATATTTGTTTTAGGCTATTCTTTTTACTTGATTTTCAAGTACAATAAACGATCACTTAATAGAACTTAGGGCGTGCCGGCAAAATCGTTTGCTGGAAATCCCGTATAATTTTGCCGTCCCGTTTTCCGCTGTAGTCCTCGCTCGCCTGGCGCAAGGTCATTGCTGTCGCTGTGGGCTGCCGCTGCAACCAGTCGCGCGGCAATCGTTACCGAATAAAAAGGGCATAAAACCTGAGTTCAATTAAAATCTTTGTCAGATCGCTTGAAATCAAAAAGTTATGAAGTAAATAGTAAGGGAAAGGAACAACTCTCATGCTAAACAGATAAACGGCTGTCTACTTCGTTAGTTTTTTTTGCGATACTATAGTATCCCAATAAAAGTCCGCCTTGTATTCAACCATTTATCTGTTTTCTGACCGCAATTTTTAAATCGAACTC
>NZ_NOXX01000135.1 GCF_002251775.1 Flavobacterium aurantiibacter | reverse complement strand
GGCTTCCTTTGGTCGCCGTACCGCCGCGGCTGTTTTTACGCCTGCCGCACTTGCGGGGTTTCCACGTTGACTGCTGCCGGAACAGCTTTCCCACTTAACGTTCGTTTCCACTGCCGTCTGTGAATTAACGTTAGGTTTTTAAGCGATCATATGCTTTAAAAAACTGCGATTTTTCAAATGATTAACCTATTGATTTTTTATTAGTTAATCCGAGGTAATTTTGCAATATTACAACTGAATAATTGTAAAGCCGACTATTCGCTTATAATACTATTATGTAGAAATTGACACGGACTGGGAATCGAAAAGATAATTTTTAGCTCGCACGGCATCGAAAACTCATTTAAGGGCTTTGTGAAAATCTAAACGTAATATTGCAATAATACCTAGGGTTAAGATATATTCAATCAGCTAGTTGCGTATGTGAAATATCGGTTGATTTTCGCTCTACAAAAGATAAAATTTTCGCAAATTAAGTAAGTTCTTACTGCTCCTCAAATAGGCAAACTCAAAACGGTGTCTTGTGCCATCAAACAAAAGATAAAAGTGTAATTTTTTATTGATCGAACCTCTGGTAACGATTTTCGCGTTAGGGAGTGCAGCGAAAATCCTGTTTAGCGGTGGCATTTATGCCGTAAAACACTCCGATAACTATTGGGGGTAGAGAAAATCCCGACGGCGGTGATATATTTCCACCAGACGCTTGCCGCCGGAACGCCAAAAAAAAAACCACTCATAAAGAGTGGCTTGGTATTTAGCTGTTAATCATAACCGGCATTACCAGCATCATGACTTTTTCGCCTTCATCGAGACCGTCGACAGGAGTTAAGATTCCCGCACGGTTTGGTAACGACATTTCGAGCTGAATTTCGTCGGACGTTAAAGTGTTTAGCATTTCCAATAGAAATTTGGAATTAAAGCCAATCAGGATATCGTCGCCTTGATAATCGCAAGTCATGCGTTCATCGGCCTTGTTTGAGTATTCAACGTCTTCGGCAGAAATGTTGAGTTCGGCACCGGCAATCTTTAAGCGAATTTGGTGCGTAGAACGACTACTGAAAATCGACACACGTTTTACCGATGTTAGGAATAAATTGCGATCAATGATCAGTTTGTTCGGATTTTCTTTTGGAATAACCTGATTGTATTTCGGGTACGTTCCGTCGATTAATCGACAAGTAAGCACCACATTGTCGAACGAAAATGTTGCATTCGATTTGTTATACTCGATTTTAACTTCAGAATCCGAGGTTTGTAGGATGTTCTTAAGAATATTTAAAGGCTTCTTCGGCATTACGAAAGCAGCTTCTTCGCTCGATTTCACGTCGGTTCTCTCGTATTTCACCAATTTATGCGCATCGGTAGCAACAAACGTTAATCCTTCCGGAGAAAATTCAAACAAAACGCCCATCATCACCAAACGCAACTCATCGTTACCGGTTGCAAAAATGGTTTTGGTGATTGCGGTTGCCAATATTTCCGCAGGAATACTTACTGAAGATGGATCTTGTAGTTGTTCTGAATCTGGGAAATCTTCACCAGAAACTGCCGATAAAGCATATTTTCCTGAATTTGAACTGATCTCCACTGCAGCATTTTCCACAGTAAAGGTAAGTGGCTGTTCCGGAAACGTCTTCAACATATCGAGCAATAATTTTGCTTGAACGGCGAATTTTCCTTCACTTTCCGATTCGATTTCCAGTGTTGCCGACATTTTGGTCTCTAAATCCGAAGCTGAAACGGTTAGTTGCGACTGATTGAGCTCGAATAGAAAATTCTCTAAAATCGGCATCGTGTGGTTGTTGTTGATAACACTTCCCAACACTTGAAGTTGTTTTAGTAAGTATGAACTGGAAACTATAAATTTCATAAGTGTGAACTTTTATAAGGGGTAAAAATGAGACTAATTTTGAAGTTTTACAAGTATTCGCGCTAAACTATTTTTCAACATTAACGCGCGTATTTTCGTTTTCGGAAATAAAAGATAAGAACTCCAGCAAGACCCAGTGCAATTAGCGGTAAAACGATGGCGTAAATTTGTGTATTCACGTAGTTTTCGGCTACTAAATTGCGGTCGAGTATCGGTAAAATTATTTCTTTATTTCTTAAATAGATAAGTTTGCTGTCGTCGAGTAAGTAATTGATACTGTTTAAAATAAATTCTTTATTGCCGTAAAACTTATTGGTCCACTTATCAAATCCCAACTCCAAAGGAACACCTTTTGAATCAAACTGATTTTTGATCACATCACCATCGGCAATCACTATCATAGCCGTCGGTTTCTTTGCCACACCCAAAAACGTTTTATCGGGAAAGGCCAGTACGCGATTGTTAAAAACCGATGTAAACTTTCCTTCCAATAAAACAGCTAAAGGAATCGGAACTGCATTTGCAAAAGTTGCCTGATCGGGTCGCTCTTCTACCATACTCAACTGCACTTCTACAGGTGTGCCCACAGCGATTGAAAACTTAGAAGATTCCAACAAAACTGTTTTCTTGATGTTGTTGTTCAACAATTCTATTCCATTAGCATATTCAAATTTTACACCATCGATATTCGAGACTATCGGATTATCTGTAGTTACCGGCGGATACGAAAACGGCGCGTAAAACCACGGAAATTGCGAATAAGTAGTATTGCTTCCTTGCTGTCCTGTAGCTAAAGCAATTGGTGTTGCTTGTCCGATGTCTTTTACCAATACAGGAGCAATTCGAATTCCGTATTTAAAGAATAGATCGTCTAGATTTAAAGTCTGATTTCTAGGAAATGCAATTGCCGATCCGCGTTCGTTGAACAAACTATCGGTTTCAATCGCCACTTGGTCCATCAACCAAACCGATTTTCCACCGTGAATTACAAATTGGTCGAGCACCTGTTTTTCAGCATCGCTAAAAGCTTCCGTTGGCTTCGCTACGACAATTAAATCGTACTTTTTTAAATAGGCGGCAGCTTTTTGCGGATTTGTTCCCACAGAGTCGAGCGTAAAAGTACCAATGCGGTATTGATCGCGAACAGACGTAATAAAGTCGGCAATTTTTATATCGTCTATTTCGCCGTTTCCTTTCATTACCGCAACTTTCTTAGTCTTTTCGGTGCTTACAATTTTGATGGCATTTGCAAAAGCATATTCCAAATGTTGTACACTACTAATCACTTTTTGTTGTGTGTCGGGATTTAATCCGTTTTTCAACAACGGTATTTTAGTCGATTTATCACCCAAACTTGCTACCGCCCAAGGGAAAACCGTTTCTTGCGATTCTACACCTTTTTCTTGCACGCTTACGCGAACGGGCATTAAACCACGTTCAACAAAGGCTTGAATAACAGAATCTTGTTTCGTTTCGTTCTCTAAAGGATTTACAAACTCGAATTTAATGTTTGAATTTCGCGCTTCAAATTCTTCGAGTAATTGCAAGGTTTCGGTTTGCAAACGTTTGAATTCACCCGGGAATTTTCCTTCCAAAAAAACATCTAAATACAGCGGCTTATCGATTTTATCTACGATCTCTAAAGTTTGTTGCGATAAGGTATAGCGCGAATCGGCGGTTAAATCCAAACGAAAAAAGAAAAAAGCACTAAGTATGTTAAGCAGTACTAGGCCTGCGACTAAGAATCCGAGTTGTTTGTATGAAAACTGTTTCATCGTTATTTGATTTTGGCTTGTAAACGAAATAGAGTTAGAACGGAAAAAAGTGCGCCGATGCTGATGAAATAAACCAAATCGCGACTATCGATAACACCGCGACTTATACTGCTAAAGTGCGCCGACATGCCGATTTTTTCGACAGTACTTGCAAACGTTCCGAAGTAACTAGCTAGTGATTCGAATCCGAAATACATAAAAAAGCAAATCAGTAAACCAACAATGAACGAAACTATTTGATTGTCGGATAGGGTAGAAGCAAATGTTCCGATACTACTAAACGCAAGTATCAGGAAGCACAAACCAGCATAAGAACCGATGATGCTTCCCGAGTCGAGCGAATTTCCTTCGTACGCAAGGTTTCCTATCAAAAACAAATAGAATATAGTGGGAAGCAGAGCAAATAAAACCAAGAAAAAAGCGGCGAATAATTTTCCGCCTAGCAATTGAAAATGTGTAATTGGTTTGGTGAGCAACAACTCAATTGTTCCCATACGAAACTCGTCTGAAAAGCTTTTCATTGTTACCGCTGGTACTAGAAACATCAGTATCCACGGACACAAATTAAAGAAAGGCGTGAAATCGGCGTAACCGGAATTGAGCACGTTGTAATCGCCCTCAAAAACAAAAGTGAACAGTCCGGCAAGCATCAGAAACACCGCGATGACCAAGTAGGCGATGGCGCTGCCAAAAAAACTTCTGATTTCTTTAAGGAAAATTGCTTTCATGCGACTTTAAATTTTGCAGCTGCAAATGTAAGGCTTGCGTAGAATTATACTACACGAATACTTCGGTAATTTGGTTAACCGACCAAGCTTCAGGTTTTCCAGCGAACATGAGCTTGGTTTCGCTCCAAACCGCATCGAAAAAATCCGACTGTCGATAGGCATTTAAAGCGGCTTCGCTATCCCAAAAACTGTAGGTAAAAAAGATACAGGAATCGGCTACATCTTGATACAGCACTAATTTTTGATTTCCCGGAAAGTTACGAATACGTTGTTTTATAACTTCGAAATTTGCTAAAAAGCTCGGCACAGCATCTGGTTTTAGCTGTAATTTGACGATGCGAATAATCATGATTTAAATGTAATTACCACCGGATCCAGATATTTTACACCGAGTAAACTCTGCGCTGCACCGCTTCGCTGCGGATTTCCACGAAAAACAGCGATTTCTAAAAATCCGGCGTCGTTGAACTTTGCCAATGGCTGGCTGCTGTATTCGATGATTTTAAAGCGTTCGTCGCTGGCAATATCGCTGTAATTTTCGACGATCCGACTAATGCTTCCGATGCCCGAAACCGTTGCTCTAGGCAAAGAAATTTCGAAGCTATGTGCTTTCGCAAACGAATCGAAAAAGCGTTTCCGAATGTTGGTTACAATATTGCCAAATCGATCGAAGTAAATGGCACTTCCATGAATTTCAGTTCCGTTTGCCGCCAAAGTGGCTTCGGGAGCTACGGTATCAGCAAGTTTTTCTTTAGGCTTGGCTACCACGCTCACAGCACCATTTTTTGCTAAATGAGCCGCCACGTGCAAAAGCGTTTGCAAGTCGTTGTGTTCCGCTAAAGCTTCGTGAATGTTGATTTCGTAAATTTCCGCAACAGCGTTATTTCCTAAAAGAAGCGATAGAATTCCGTTATCAGCAGCAATAAAATACTGGTTAGCATATCGAACAAGAACATGTTGTTGCTCACGATTTCGTTCGTAATCAACTAAAATTAAGTGAACGGTATTCTCAGGAAAATGAGAAAAAGCTCCGTGAATGAGATAGGCAGCTTCAGCAATATTAAAGGCGTCGACATCGTGCGAAATATCAATAACTTTTGCTTCTGGAGCCAAAGAAAACAGTCGTGCTTTGGCCGCAGCTACAAAATAATCTTTTAAACCAAAATCGCTGGTAAGCGTAATTATTGACATTTATTTGTTTATAACTAAAATCGTCGCGGGCTATTAAAATCCCTAAATTTGAGACAAAGCTACATTATTCTTCATGAAAAGGAAGCTTGAAACTGTTTTAAAAACTAAATACAATTCATTTGAACGAGCGCATTATTGAGTTAGTTGACATTGCTCCCAAGGATTTTTGGGGTGCCCAAGACGCCCATTTGGAGACTATCAAGAAGTATTACCCGAAGTTAAAAATTGTTGCCCGCGGTACAACCATCAAAGCTTTTGGCGAAAAAGAAGTTTTAGATGAGTTTGAAAATCGTTTTAACCGCCTGATGCTGCACTTTAGCAGATACAACAATATCGACAATAATGTAATTGAGCGCGTTATTGAAGGCGGTGCACAGAATGTAGAGCGCATGGGCGATCACGATAAAATTTTAGTGCATGGTGTAGGTGGGAAAATCATCAAAGCCATGACTCCAAATCAGCAGTTATTGGTTGATACGCTTCAGAAAAACGACATGGTTTTTGCTGTTGGTCCTGCCGGTACCGGAAAAACCTACACAGGCGTGGCGATGGCTGTGAAAGCACTAAAAGAAAAAACGGTAAAGCGTATTATTTTGACTCGACCTGCCGTTGAAGCTGGAGAAAATTTAGGATTTCTTCCTGGCGATATGAAAGAGAAGCTCGATCCGTACATGCAACCACTATATGACGCGCTTCGCGACATGCTTCCGAACGAAAAACTGGAAGACTACATTTTAAAAGGCATCATACAAATTGCTCCTCTGGCTTTTATGCGCGGTCGAACGCTCGACAACGCCTTTGTAATCTTGGATGAAGCGCAAAATACCACGCATTCGCAGATGAAAATGTTCTTGACGCGAATGGGACGTAACGCCAAATTTATGATTACCGGAGATCCGGGGCAGGTTGATTTACCGCGCCGTACCATCAGCGGTCTTAAAGAAGCCTTACTGGTTTTGAAAGACATCGACGGTATTGGTATCATTTACCTTGACGATAAAGATATTGTACGTCACCGTTTGGTGAAGAAAGTAATTGATGCATACAAGAAAATCGAAAATCACGATTAAGTTCTAATTTTTTATCCTCTAAATCCCTATTACCGTGAACTACGTGCGGTGATAGGGATTTTTTTATTTTCAGCATTAATATATGATTTTATGTGATTTAATTAACATCCCAAAGAACAGCTGTTAACTTAAAACACGTATCTTTATAAAGATTTGAAAGAGTGCTAATTAGGTTTAGTCTACTCATTCTCAAAAAAGCAGCTTTACCACTACTTTTACTACTACATCTTCAGGAATACAGGTATTCAGCTTAAAATCAACTAGAAATAGTTTCCAGCACCTCATTCCTTTATTTTTTCGATTTCATATAAATATTTCAACAGTTTGGCTCATCAGTAAAGTATCGCAATGCTTTTTAATTGAGCTTACGATCAACCATTTATGTAGCTGAAAACAGCTATTACTACTTCTTAAACGTTCCTTTTTATTATGATAAATGTGATACGATTTGGTGTTCTTTTAGAATCCACGAAGCATTATTTTGAATCTGTTGGAGTATTGAATCCGGCCGTTATTAAGGTTGGTTCTGAGATTTTTATGTTTTATCGAGCTGTTGCCAAGGGAAACTTTTCAACTATAGGCTATTGCAAATTTTCTAGTCCGACGCAGCTTTCTTTTAGAAGTGAACGACCTTTGATTGTTAGTGAATTTCCATACGAAAGTCATGGTTTGGAAGACCCAAGGATCGTTAAAATTGAAAATGTTTATTACATTACTTACACGGCATACGACGGTATTAATGCGCTTGGAGCTTTAGCTACATCGATTGATTTAATGCATTGGGAGAAACAAGGAATAATTGTCCCTAAGATTTCACGTAATGAGCTGAATTCGAAATTAAGTATTGAAAATCAGTTTGTTGATGAAGATGGTCGATCGACATCTTCTCTTATTTGGGACAAAAATTTGGTTTTGTTTCCTAGAAAAATCAAAAATAAATTTTACTTTCTCCACCGAATTAAACCTAACATTCAAATCGTAGTTGGAATTACTTCTTTTACAGAACTCACAACAACATTTTGGAACTTATATTTCGATAAGTATGCTGATTTTATTGTTCTAGCACCCAAGTACGATCACGAATCGGATTACATTGGCAGCGGTTGTCCGCCATTAGAAACGCAGTTTGGTTGGTTGCTTATTTACCATGGTGTACAAAGCTTAAGCGGTAGAAATGTGTATGCCGTTTGCGCCGCTTTATTGGATCTTGAAAAACCACAAATTGAGTTGTCGCGCCTTCCATATCCGTTGTTTGTTCCAGAAGAACTTTGGGAAATGCAAGGCGAAGTCGATAACGTTTGTTTTCCAACCGGACTCTTGCTAGAAAAAGAATTCTTATTCATTTACTACGGAGCAGCCGACACAAGAATTGCTGTTGCTGCCGTTGCATACGATACGCTATTATCCGAACTAATGAAATTTAAAAATTAGCCTTATCTAATGAAAACAAATAACCTACACTTAAAGAGCATTATTGCATTTAGCAGAAAGAAAAGATTTATCAATAGAGCCGAAGTTAAAACGGCACAAATTCTTTTTATCAGTACTTTTCCTCCGCGTGAATGCGGAATTGCTACGTATACCGCAGATCTAATTACTGCTATACGAAAACATTTCGAACAAAATTTTACTGCAGAGATTTGCGCACTCGAAAACGATAAAGCGGAATTCGATTACGAAGATGAACCGCTATACGTTTTAAATACCGACAAGCCAGAGAGCTATTCATTAAATCTAAAAGAGATTAACGCGAATAAATCAGTAAAGTTGATTGTAATTCAACATGAATTTGGCTTGTTCAAAAACACTGAATCCCAACTTATCGAATTTATTGCAAATCTAGCAACTCCTGTAATCTTGGTTTTTCACACAGTTTTGCCAAATCCAGATGCTATGCTTTTCAAGAAAGTAAGAGATTTAGCAGACACAGCACAATACATTATTGTAATGACCTGTTCGGCAGTAAAAATATTAAGTGATGAATATGGAATAAAAAAAGAAAAAATTCAAGTTATTCCG
Organism: Flavobacterium aurantiibacter; assembly: GCF_002251775.1. Taxonomy (GTDB): domain Bacteria; phylum Bacteroidota; class Bacteroidia; order Flavobacteriales; family Flavobacteriaceae; genus Flavobacterium; species Flavobacterium aurantiibacter. Next base: position 1,406 of record NZ_NOXX01000135.1, on the reverse strand, counting down.
CACGGGACGCACCTACCTTTGGAGATTGATAATGAATTGCTTAAGCAGAAACTACATCTAACTAATCGGGAAATTTTAACCACTTTTGGATTAATAAGTGAGAGTAAGTGTATTGAAACAACCATCGAAGCTTTGCCAAGAGTTGTTGAAAAGTTCCCGAATGTCTTATTCCTGCTTTTGGGAAAAACACATCCTGAAGTATACCGACAAGGAGGCGAGAAGTACAGAGATTCGCTGAAAAAACGAATTAGCGAATTACAAGTAGCGCGAAATGTAAGGATGATTGATTCGTATTTACCTCTGGATTTGTTACAGACCTATCTGCAATTAACAGATATCTACCTGTTTACATCTAAAGACGCTAGTCAAGCAGTAAGTGGTACGTTTTCGTATGCTCTAGCTGCTGGTTGCCCAGTGATATCAACCCCTATGCCGCACGCTGTAGAACTGCTCGACGAAGAAAATGGAGTAATTGTTCCCTTTAACGATTCGAAAACGCTAGCTTCCGAGATAGTCAAACTTTTAGGCGACCATGATCTTCGTCAGAGAATTTCGCTAAATGTGATTCATAAGATTACTAAAACTAATTGGAGGAATTCAGCCATTGCGCACGTCGATTTATTTCAGAAGTTAACTAGGAATGCACTTCAGTTTCGATATAAAATTCCGCCTATCGAATTAAAACACATCTTTAAATTAACAGATAAGTTCGGTATGATTCAATTTTCAAATCTATCGACACCTGATCTTTCAACAGGATATACACTTGATGATAATGCAAGAGCACTTATTGCCCTAAGTGAAGTTCATATTCATGGCCTACAAAAAAAACTGATTGATCTTCTCGAAATTTATTTGAACTTCATTGCCTATTGTCAGCAACCCGACGGCAGCTTCTTAAATTATGTCGATGTAACAGGGAAATTCACAGATCAAAACTATCGTGAAAATTTAGAAGACAGCAACGGTCGTGCGCTGTGGGCGCTTGGAACGGTCATTTCTAAAAAACAATTTATACCTGAGAGATTGATAAATTTAGCTCTCACTCTGTTCGACAATGGAATTAACAACGTTAAACATATCCATTCGACGCGAGCTATGGCTTTTATAATCAAAGCTTTAGTAGCCGATGGGCGACAAGAAAATAGTGAATTGGTAAAATTATTTAGTCACAGATTAGTTCAAATGTATTTACATGAAAAAACCAGCAACTGGAATTGGTTTGAAAGCTATTTAACGTATGCGAATAGTTTGCTGCCCGAAGCTTTATTGCAAGCGGCTTTATTTACAGATAATGCCACTTTTAAAGAAATAGCTTGTGAAAGTTTCGAATTTATACTCTCGCGAGTATTTTTTGATGGAAAATTCTAAGTACACGACAAAAATTGTATTAAATTAATTTCCAG
>NZ_NOXX01000110.1 GCF_002251775.1 Flavobacterium aurantiibacter | reverse complement strand
TTATACTGATTTGATAAGGAACGCAAATGGATAACTCAAAAAAATAAATATTAAATAAATTATCACTTATAAAAAAATGTCTAACGGATTTATCTAACATAAATACGTGTTTCTAATTCCCTAAAGTTTTCAAGGATAGTGAATTGGGGAGAAATAAAAAACAAATAATCGGGTATTAATGTTTGGTGCCAGCAAAAGCTTTATTGGAGTACGTGAATACGCTATGACTTAAAGGAACTACGAATATTTCTACACTTTTATAAGTGCTTTGTACCTTTAACGAACGCCCGGTAACGTTCCTCGCGGCCGTGATGACAGTTAATTATTAAGAATTATCCAAGAGTTTGCGACAGCAAGCTTTTGCTTGGTGAAAATTATTGATTTTGAGGATATGAATAGATTTACGAACTTTGGAAAAACATCACTATGAATCGTGCTGATATCTTGCGAAATAATATTATCGATAAGCTGTTAACAATTTCTAACAAAGATTATTTGTCAGCTTTACATCAGTTAGTTGAAAATAGTTCTGTGGATAATGATCTTGTGAAACTGTCTGATGAGCAGATTCTTATGCTTAAGCTCAGCGATAAAGATATAGAAGCGGGAAAATTAATTTCACAAGAGGAATTGGATAAAAGTGATTTGGAATGGCTGAAAGGATTGTAGTTTGGACAGAAACAGCATCAAATCAAAGGCGTGAGATATTTGAATATTGGACAAAAAGAAATGGCTCTTCAAAGTATGCCGAGAAACTAATAAAGTTAATTAGGAATAGAATAAAAGTTATTCTTGAAAATCCATTAGTATTTAAGAAAGCTGATTATCCAGATACCAGAGAAGCTGCACTTGGTTATTTTAGTATTTATTACAAGATTACTGATAGTCAATTAATCATTACCGCTTTTTGGGACAATAGGCAAGATCCTAAAAAATTGATTAAGTTGATCAATAAATAGATTTACACAATCTATAGTTGATTTGTTTTTCGATAACGTGCATTGGTAACAAGAAAATTTCCGGTAACGTTCCTCGCGGCCGTGATGGCAGTGAAAACAAAACCGCAGAAAAGTGTGTGAGAGCGGTTTTGAATAGGCGACCAACGGAAGCCCTAGACAAAAGCAGCACGAACCGCTTTTGTGCGTTTTTGTTGCAACGAACAGCGCGAAATGCCGCCCAAATAAAAAAACCGGTTTTCAACTTTAGATTGACGACCGGTTTTTGAGTATTAGTTTCAAAACGTGATGAGCTGCTTAGTCGATGCGCTTCATGCAGATTTTCTCCGGCGGATGTAACACCAACGGGAATTTCTCTACTTTCACCGAACTGCTGTCTAAACCAAAACCACCTTCTTCACTTAAACTGAGTTTTTTCAAGAAGAAATACGAATTCATAATCAGCTTTTCGTACCAAAGTAAGTCGCTGTCGTTCGACAAGAATTTCTCGGATAACACAAATTTGAAGTCGCCAATAATGTTGTTGCGGTTTAACGATTCGTAACGGCTGCGGATGTCCACCTCGCCATTTGCCACCATATTTTTCACCACTTCTTTAAACATGATGTTGATTTTAGTAGGCTCGCGGAAACCGAGATTGAAGTCGATTCGAATAACGTCGTCGCGTAAAATATGCGTTACTTTATATTCGGTCTTGTAGGGTTCGTTTAAGATATTCACGTGCAAAAACCAATACATATCGGCGCGCTTCGGACGTTTTTCAAAAATGGAGTACACCACTTTTTCCTCGATCTCATCCACACGACTCGCATTGGTCAAATACACTAAATGCGTTGCATATTTAGGAATGGATAAATCGACGCTTAGTTCGCGCAACATTTGACTGTAATCGCCAATTTGCACCATTTTCGTATAGTTCTTGCTGATTTTTTTCGCACGGAACCAGATACTCATAATCGCAATCAAAACAATCGCAATAATTAGAGTTACGAAACCACCTTCGGCAAATTTTACCACGTTGGCTGCCAAAAACGAGCCCTCAATTACCAGATATAACGTGATCAAAGGAACATAAATGTACCACGCTACACGCTTCATAATGAGGTAGTAATTGAGTAAAACAGTGGTCATGATCATACAAAGTACAATAGCCAAACCGTAGGCGTGTTCCATGGCGCTCGACTCTTCGAAGTACAAGACAATACCGATACAACCGAAAAGCAACAACCAGTTGATGCTTGGGATATACAATTGTCCTTTTAAATCGGTTGGATATTTAATGCGCACTTTAGGCCAGAAGTTCAAGCGCATGGCTTCGTTGATGAGCGTAAACGATCCGCTGATTAATGCCTGAGAAGCGATAACTGCTGCCAAGGTTGCGATAACAACACCTATGGGTTGAAACCAATCGGGCATAATCATGTAAAACGGATTCGGATTTGAAGTTCCTAAAGAACGTAGCGTACTACCTTCGTGGTCGATCAGGAACGCCGCTTGTCCGAAATAATTGAGTAATAAAGCCGATTTGACAAACATCCAACTGATGCGAATATTTTTTCTGCCGCAGTGCCCCATGTCTGAATACAGCGCTTCAGCACCTGTCGTACAAAGGAATACAAAACCAAGAACGAAGAATCCTTCTGGGTTTATACCTTCCGGAGCAACTAAAATATGATACGCGTAATACGGGTTTATTGCCTTAAGAACGCCCCAATTGTCTGAAATTTGAATGACACCTAAGGTAGCCAACATTCCAAACCAGATCATCATTACGGGACTGAAAAAACGACCAACTAAGCTGGTTCCGAACTGTTGGATGGTGAACAGCACGCATAAAATTGCGATAACAATGGGTACCGTATTTATTGTGGGATAGAAATTCTTAACCCCTTCTACTGCGGAGGAAACCGAGATCGGAGGCGTAATAATTCCGTCGGCTAATAAGGCCGATCCGCCAATAATCGCCGGAACTATTAACCATTTGATTTTCGTTCGTTTAACTAGGGCATACAGGGCAAAGATTCCGCCTTCGCCGTGGTTGTCGGCATTTAGCGTTAAAATTACGTATTTCAAGGTGGTTTGAAGGGTTAAAGTCCAAAAAACCAAAGAAATACCGCCCAAAACTAAGTCTGAATTTATCGGATTATCAAGCCCAACTATGGCTTTCATTACGTAAAGTGGAGAAGTTCCGATATCACCGTAAATAATCCCTAAACTGACGAGAAGCCCGCCAATTGTCCACTTACTGTGGAGATCTTTGCTTGCGCTCATTGCAAAAAATTATCCTGCAAATTTAAGATTTTTTTAGCAACGCGACATCGATTTAGTGTAGTTGTTTTTCGAGGGTTTTACGTACCGACTTCACTTTACCTGAAAATGCAATTTTATTTAGGGTTTAATACCAGCGCTTCTTGTTTTTTTTGCTGGTTGTCGACTTTCGACTTTTAAAAGCACCTTTTTTTGCTGCATTATCGGCAACTGGTGTTTCTACCCGTTCGGTTCCTACCCAAGGCCACGGATGGTCTTTAATTTCGGTAACCGCTGCACGAGTAAGTTTAATAATGTCTTTCCAATACGGTTCTTCGTCGCGACCGCAAAAGCTAATTGCCGTTCCTTCTTTTCCGGCACGTCCGGTTCGACCTATTCGGTGTACGTAAGTTTCAGGAATGTTTGGCAAATCAAAATTGATGACAAACGGAAGTGCATCGATATCAATGCCACGTGCGGCAATATCTGTAGCAACCAAAACGCCAACACTTTTGTTTTTGAAAGATTCTAACACGCGTTGCCGTGCCGACTGCGATTTGTCGCCGTGAATAGCCTCAGCTTCTACACCTTTTTTCTTTAAAGAGCGCACGATATTATCTGCTCCGTGCTTGGTTCGACTGAATACCAAAACGTCGCTCAAACCTCGATTCCGAATCAAATGGTAGAGCAGATTTCGCTTTTCGGTTTTTTCAACAAAATATATTTCTTGATTGATGCGTTCAACTGTCGACGATACCGGATTTACCGTAATGTGTTTTGGTTGATTGAGAAAATCTTCGGCTAAAGCGCGAATTTCCAACGGCATTGTTGCCGAAAAAAGCAGCGTTTGGCGGTTATTTGGCGTAAGCTTCACAATTTTCTTGACGTCGTTAATAAAACCCATGTCGAGCATTTGATCGGCTTCGTCGAGAACTAAAATGTGCAATTGATTTAAATCGATAAATCCTTGTTTTTCCAAATCGAGTAAACGCCCCGGAGTAGCTACCAAGACTTCGGTGCCGCGTTTTAGTTGTTCAACTTGTGGAATTTGAGACACACCGCCAAAAATGGTCGTTGTGCGAACCCGTGTGTACTGTCCTAACGATTTGAACGACTCTTCGATTTGGAGTGCTAATTCTCGCGTGGGTGTTACAATTAGCGCGCGAATATTGTTGTGTTTTTTGCCAACACCAGGCATTTTTTGGATGTAATCGATTATGGGAATGGCAAAGGCAGCAGTTTTTCCTGTTCCCGTTTGTGCACAACCTACTAAATCGGTTCCGGCAGCCACAATTGGAATGGCTTGCTGTTGAATAGGAGTAGGTGTTTGAAAGTTTAAATCGGCTAGTGCTCGTTGAATGTTTGGAGAAATATCGAAGTCTGAAAATGTGGTCATAAATTATTTTAAATCGCAACAAAGCTACAACATAAATAATGGATGCTTTTTTATTTGAATTCTTTATCGATAAAGTGTTGTTTTATAATGTATTAAACTAAAAAATCAGCTTTCGAAGAACGTAAAGCTGATTTTAAAGAACGTCGGTTTAAGGAACTTAGCTTCTTACGAAAGGCGGCAGGAGTTTCGAGGAAACTTCTCCAAATCCGATGCGCACATCGGCATTTTTACAAAATCCTTTCATAATTACCGTGTCGTTGTCGTTAATAAATTTACGTTCGGTTCCGTCTTTTAATTTAATCGGATTTTTCCCGCCCCAGGTTAATTCCAACATCGATCCGAACGAATCGGGAGTTGGCCCGGAAATGGTTCCGCTTCCCATCATATCGCCCGAATTTACGCGGCAACCGTTTGAGGTGTGGTGCGCCAACTGCTGCGACATCGACCAATACATATACTTAAAGTTCGAATGGCAAACCATTGTGCTTTCGGCATTTTCGGGTTTTATTTCAACGGATAGATTAATATCGAATGCGTGTTTTCCTTTTTGTTGCAAATAGGGTAGAGGAGTTGGGTCTTGCTTTGGTCCTTTTGTTCTAAACGGTTCTAAGGCGTCCATCGTAACAATCCAAGGTGAAATGGAAGTTGCAAAATTTTTCGCCAAGAATGGTCCAAGCGGAACGTATTCCCATTTCTGTATGTCGCGGGCGCTCCAATCGTTGAGCAAAACCATACCAAAAATGTAATCTTCAGCCTCATGAACCGGAATATTCTCACCCATAATATTGGCATCGGTAGTGATAAACGCCATTTCTAATTCAAAATCAATGGTACGACTAGGACCAAAAAGCGGTGTGTTTTCGCCTGCCGGAAGCGTTTGTCCCATGGGTCGGTGTACTGGAATTCCGCTCGGTACAATGCTAGAACTTCGTCCGTGATAACCTACCGGAATGTGAAGCCAGTTTGGCAGTAAGGCATTTTCCGGGTCGCGGAACATTTTTCCGACGTTTGTAGCATGCTCGCGACTCGAATAAAAGTCGGTATAATCGCCAATTTGAACCGGCAATTGCATTTCTACATCCGAAATATGGTAGATAACCTGTTCCTTGTCTTCTTCGTTATCGCGCAGTTCCGGATTGTTTTCATCAAAAATGTCGGCAATTCTGTTGCGTACCAATCGCCAAGTCTTTTTTCCGTCGCTGATAAAATCATTGAGCGTATCTTGCATGAACATATCGTCGGTTAACTCAATGCCCGCAAAGTAGTTAAGTGCTTGCAGTGCGCCTAAATCGATGGCGAAATCGCCAATTCGTGTGCCGATTGTAATAACATCGTCTTTGGTTAAGAAAACACCAAATGGAATGTTTTGAATCGGGAAATCGCTTTCTGGAGCTACAGCTAACCAAGATTTTCTGTTCGGATTATTTGCAGTAATTGGCATAGATTTTTTATTGAGAAACGTGTTCAAATGTATTATTTCTTACCAATTAAAAAAACCAAATTCGTACTTTTGAGCACAATAAAATTTTAGCTGTTATGCAACAAGATCGTGAGATTTTCGATTTGATTATGGATGAGCAAGACCGTCAGCTGCACGGTATTGAATTAATTGCTTCAGAAAACTTTGTAAGCGACCAAGTTATGGAAGCTGCAGGTTCTTGTTTGACCAATAAATATGCAGAAGGATATCCCGGCAAACGCTATTACGGCGGCTGCGAAGTTGTCGACATCGTCGAGCAAATTGCCATCGATCGTGCAAAAGCTCTGTTCGGTGCTGCATATGCAAACGTGCAACCACACTCGGGTTCTCAAGCAAACACCGCTGTTTACGCAGCTTGCTTGCAACCGGGCGACAAGATTTTGGGATTCGATTTGTCTCACGGAGGACACTTAACGCACGGTTCGCCAGTAAATTTCTCTGGAAAATTGTACAAGCCCGCCTTTTACGGTGTAGAAGCCGAAACAGGGCAGTTCGATTACAATAAAATTGAAGAAATTGCCATGCGCGAACAGCCTAAAATGATCATCGCTGGAGCATCGGCGTACACGCGTGACATGGATTTTAAACGATTTAGAGAAATCGCCGACGCTTGTGGCGCACTTTTATTGGGCGATATTTCACATCCAGCAGGTTTAATTGCCAAAGGATTGTTGAACGATCCCATTCCGCATTGTCATATCGTAACCACAACCACACACAAAACTTTACGTGGTCCGCGTGGAGGTATGATTATGATGGGACAAGATTTTGAAAATCCGTTTGGACTCAAAACACCAAAAGGCGATTTAAAAATGATGTCGAACTTATTGGATTTAGCCGTATTTCCGGGTAATCAAGGCGGACCGTTAATGCACATCATCGCTGCAAAAGCGGTGGCATTTGGTGAAGCGTTAACCGACGAGTTTTTCCGATACACCTTACAAGTACAGCGCAATGCTAAAGAAATGGCACGTTGTTTTGTAGAAAAAGGATACCACCTGATTTCGGGCGGAACGGATAATCACATGATGCTGATCGATTTGCGAAATAAAAACATCACGGGAAAACAAGCTGAGAACGCATTGGTAAAAGCTGAAATTACCGTGAATAAGAATATGGTTCCGTTCGATGACAAATCACCGTTCATTACTTCTGGAATTCGAATCGGAACTCCAGCAATTACTACTCGCGGTTTAGTGGAATCGGATATGAGTACTATTGTTGATTTGATCGATCGCGTAATCATGAATCACGAAAATGAAGCTGTTTTGGAAGCTGTCGCAGAAGAAGTGAATGAAATGATGAGCGAAAGAGCCATGTTTGTATTTTAAAGAGAAAATTTATGTCGATGATGCGCTTGCAATTGCCAACCGATCCGCGTTGGGTTGATATTGCATACGAGAATATTGAAGAAATTTTAACCGATCACGCCTGGTGCGAACAAAAGGCGGCATCGAACGCCATTACTATTATTACGATTAATTCCGAATATCAGGATTTAGTTACCGATATGTTGCGCGTAGCCAAAGAGGAAATCGATCATTTTGAGCAAGTTCACGAAATGATTAAAAAACGCGGACTTACTTTGGGTCGGGAGCGTAAAGACGATTATGTAGGCGAGCTCGCCAAATACATGAAGCAACAAAATAACGGCAGCCGCGTTTCGGGTTTTGTAGAACGTATGCTGTTTTCAGCTATGATCGAAGCCCGCAGCTGCGAACGTTTTAAAGTTCTATCGGAACACATTCCCGATCCCGAACTGGCCGCATTTTATCGCGAACTTATGGAAAGTGAAGCACAGCACTACACCACTTTTATTCACTACGCGAGAAAATACGGACAAGGAATCGATGTCGAAAAACGCTGGCGCGAATGGCTTGATTACGAAGCTTCCGTAATCGCAAACTACGGTACAAAACAAGCGATCCACGGATGAGTAGCGTGCAGTTAATTGCCGCCTCTGCTGCCGATATACCAAGTATAAAAACTCTAGCGTGCGAGATTTGGCCCGATTGTTACGGCAGTATTCTTTCGCAAGAGCAAATCAGCTATATGCTCGATTTGTTTTATACAGAAGAAAGTCTACTCACGCAAATGCAAAACGGACAAGCGTTCTTTCTCATTCGTCAACACGAAGAAACAATCGGATTTCTAGCTGTTCAGTGCGATTACAAAACACCAGGAAACGCCCGTTTACACAAACTGTATCTGAAAACAGCAACACAAAGCAAAGGAATCGGACAAAAAGTTTGGCAAGAAGTTGAGCGCTATCTTAAAGAACAACAACAACTTACAATCGAATTAAACGTAAATCGATATAATCCGGCGAAGCATTTTTACGACAAGTGCGGTTTTACTGTCTCTGAAACGGTCGATATTGCCATCGGAAACGGGTATTTAATGGAAGATTTTGTGATGGTGAAAAACCTGACAACCAATTTATGAAACAATCTTTTTTCGAGAAAAATCCGTCGCTGCTGCTTCGCGAATTTCAAATTTTTCTAGCAAGCCGATTTGGAGTGGTTTTTTCACTAAACATGCAAACCACCATCATTTTCTACTGGATTTACGAATTAACAAAAGACAAGCTAACACTCGGATTAATAGGTTTGGCGGAGGTAATTCCGGCCGTGGGTATCTCGTTTTTTTCGGGCTATATCGTCGATCATACCGAGAAAAGAAAAATGGTACTTGCTTGTATTTTAGGTTACATACTTGTTAGCGTACTGTTGGTTGGCGTAGCGTATTTTCCGTTTGCAGATCGTTCGCTTCAAGTGGTTTGCATATTTGTTTTGGTCTTTTTAGGCGGCGTACTGCGCGCATTTTATAGTCCGTCTATGTTTTCACTCTTTGGAAAAATCATGCCCAAGTCGCTGTATCCTAACGCTACGTCGTGGTCGTCTATGTCGTGGCAACTTGGTGCGGTAATCGGACCCTTAACTGCCGGATTTTCTATCGCATTACTCGGAATCGAAAACGCATTGATTTTTATTGTTGCCGTTCAGGTCGTAATGCTGCTAGTAACGATGTCGATAAAGCCACAAGCACACGAAGTTTTGGTAAAAGAGCCGGTTCTGCGCAGCGTTCGAGAAGGCTTACAATTTGTGTTTAAAACGCCGGTTTTGTTTTCTGCTTTGTGTCTCGATTTGTTTTCGGTGCTGTTTGGAGGTGCGATCGCGCTACTTCCGGTATATCAAAAAGAGATTTTGTTCATTAGCGATATGGGTTACGGCATACTGCGGGCCGCTCCCGGAATTGGTGCCTTACTTACGTTAGGATTGCTGGCGTTTCTACCTCTAAAAACCAAACCCGGCATAAAATTGTTTTGGTGTGTGGGCGGTTTTGCCGTGAGCATCATCATTTTTGGAATTTCGAAAAATTTCTATCTGTCGCTTGCTATGTTGGTATTATCGGGTATGTTCGACGCTGTTTCGGTTGTTATTCGTTCGATTATTTTACAGCTCACTACACCCGATCACATGCGTGGCAGAGTGGCAGCGGTTAATACCATGTTTGTCAGTTCTTCTAATGAGTTGGGCGATTTCGAAAGTGGTTTAATGGCGCATTGGCTGGGAACGGTTCGGGCGGTTGTCGTTGGCGGATGCATCACCTTGGGCGTGGTATTGTTTACGTTTGCTAAGGTTCCGCAACTTCGAAATTTTAAGTTTGAGGACGACACCGATAAAAAAAATCGCGAACCGTAGTCCGCGATCTTGATATATAGTTGCTCCCAAGTAGGGAAGGAGTGGGGATATACATCCCGACAATCCCTAATATTCAATAATCATGCCAGTTAGAATAATTCTTTAGGTAATTTGGGCGCGCCGGCAAACGAGTCGTCGCTGCGCAAAAAGTGTGC
>NZ_NOXX01000128.1 GCF_002251775.1 Flavobacterium aurantiibacter | reverse complement strand
GTTCAATTTATTTTACTTCAAATAATTTCACCCAACGGGTTAATGTAGGAAAATACAGCGAAAAAATACCCAAAAAATACCTATAAGTAGGTATTAATTTGTCGAGAAATAGATAGATTTTTGAATTCCATTTTGTTTGTGGAACTACTTAAGTAGTATAGGGGTTAGGCCGCTTCGAAAGAGCGGCCTATTTTTTTGTGCTTTTGTACCAATCGGACATAATTGATTTTTTTGTTTACGTATTGTTTCGCAACAGCGATTGCAAAAGCAAGCGTACGAACTGAAAAGCGTAAAACAGCAGGCAGGCTTTAAGCGACCAACGGAAGCTGAAAGGCGCAGAGCTGTTGTAGCTTTTTAGAAGTACCTTGACTTGGAAAGCGCGGTGGCCGGCACCTTACATCAACTAAAAGCGCGCCGGCCAGTTGCCCAAAAAATCATAAAATTAGTTTACATGCCGCTTCGAATGGCTTCGACAGGATCGAGTCGCGATGCCGTAAATGCCGGTACAATACCCGCGATTAGTCCGATGATTATGGCGAGGGAAGTTCCCAGAATTACGTTTCCGAGGCTGAGAACAAATTCGAAATCGGCCACGTTCGACATAACAATGGTGATAATCCAAACTAAAATTAGACCAACGGCACCGCCAAACAAGCACAAAATGATGGCTTCGAATAAAAATTGAAATAGGATGAATTTGTTTTTTGCGCCTAGTGATTTTTGGATGCCAATGAGGTTGGTGCGTTCTTTAACCGATACGAACATGATGTTTGCAATACCGAACCCGCCTACGAGCAGCGAGAAGCCAGCGATGAGCCAGCCGCCTAAGTTAAGCATGGCTATAATGCCGTCGAGTAAATCGGTGAATCCGGCTAAGATGTTGATGAAGAAATTATTGATATCGCCGTCTTTTAATCCGCGGTAGTTGCGCAATTTCATACCCAATTCTTCTTTAAACGCATCGATATCGAGGCCTTTATTGGGTTTTACGATAATAACGTTGGTTTGCCAAGTACCTGAATCGCCGTAAAAACGTCGGATAAAGTTCACAGGAATAAACGCCGAACTGTCGTTGCTATCGCCAAACATACCTGCGCCTTGTTTTTTCAAAACGCCAATAACCATAAACCGCTGTCCGTACATGCGGATTTCTTTACCCACTGCATCGGAGGTATCGAAGAGCGATTGTGCAATTTCTTCGCCGATGACCACGACTCGCGCGCCAGAATTAGATTCGGCTTCATTGTAGAAACGCCCGGAGGAAAATTCGAGATTTTGGATATCGATAAATTCGTGCGAAACCGGAACAATGTTTACTGAACTTACTTGTTTGTTTTCGTATTTAAGCGTTTGGCGGCCGGTAAAAACCTGAAAAGCCATGAGTGCTTCGTCGGCGAGGGCTGATTTTAGATACGTGTATTCGTCGTATTTTACGTTTGGAAACTGATCGCGCTTCCATTCGGGAATGTCGGAAGGTCCGAAAGAAAAGCGCAAGAGGTAAATGGTATTTTTATCTAAGGCGCTGAGGTCTTTTTTGATTTTTCGATCCAGCGAATCGACTGCCGCCAAAACCGCAATAATTGAGAAGATACCAATGGTGACGCCCAATAGCGACAAAAACGTACGCAGTTTATTGTTCACCAGTGCACTCACGGCAAACGAAAAACTCTCTTTAATTAAACGCAGGTAAACAATCATATGTAAAGGTAGGCATTAGCGTATTTTTTATTGGAGTACTTTTTTAAAAAATTGTTACAGTTTGCTTCCATATTTTGAACTTCAAAAAGTACTTTTGCAGCTTTTAACACAACACACACATGTCGACTACAAAAATCATCAAAACAGCACTTATTTCGGTGTATTCGAAAGAGGGCTTGGCACCCTTAATTCACGAATTGGCGGCAAACAATGTTTCTTTTTTATCAACGGGAGGAACGCAGCAATTTATTGAGCAATTGGGTTATTCGGTAACTCCTGTTGAAGCCGTAACGGGTTATCCGTCTATTTTAGGCGGACGCGTTAAAACATTGCATCCGAAAGTTTTTGGAGGTATTCTCAACAGATCGGAAGTGGCTTCGGATCGCGAAGAAATGGAGCAACACGACATTCCGCAGATTGATTTGGTGATTGTGGATTTATATCCGTTTGAAGATACAGTTGCCTCAGGAGCATCGGAGGCAGATATCATTGAGAAAATCGACATTGGCGGCATTTCGCTGATTCGAGCGGGAGCCAAGAATTTTGCTGATACGGTTATTGTTTCAAATATGAGTCAGTATCCGGTTTTGCTTGATTTGGTGAAAAATCAGCAGGGAGCAACCGAGCTGGAGCAGCGCAAGAACTTTGCTTTGGAAGCGTTTCGAGTAACCTCGCATTACGACACGGCTATTGCTAATTATTTTTCGGGTGCTGCAGATCGTTTACAAGTGGCGTTCGACCATAAAATGCCGTTGCGATATGGAGAGAATCCGCATCAACAAGGAAGTTTCTATGGAAATTTCGATGCTTTGTTTGCAAAGTTGAATGGTAAAGAATTGTCGTATAACAATTTACTCGACGTTGATGCTGCTGTGAATTTGATTGAAGAATTTAAAGCAGATAAGCCAACGTTTGCCATTCTTAAACACAATAATGCCTGCGGAATTGCCACTGCTGCAACGATATACGATGCGTATGTTACGGCTTTAGCTTGCGATCCAACGTCGGCTTTCGGCGGTGTGCTTATCGCGAATACAGCAATTGATGAAGCTACGGCACACGAAATCAATAAACTGTTTTGCGAAGTGGTGATTGCTCCTGCCTATGAAGGCGAAGCGGTTGCAATTTTAAGTGAAAAGAAAAACCGTATTGTTTTGGTTCAGAAGCCGGAAGAACTGGCACAAGTGCAATACCGCACAGCTTTAAACGGCTTGTTGGTTCAAGATCGAAACAACAAAACGGATCAGGCTTCCGATTTGCAAGTGGTAACAAATGTTTCGCCAACCCAGGAACAGATAGACGATTTACTTTTTGCGTCTAAGATTTGTAAGAATACCAAATCGAATACAATTGTATTGGCTAAGAACGGCGTTTTACTGGCGTCGGGTACCGGACAAACTTCGCGCGTTGACGCGTTAAAGCAAGCTATTGAGAAAGCACAAACTTTCGGGTTTTCGTTGCAAGATGCTGTTATGGCGAGCGATGCTTTTTTCCCGTTTCCGGATTGTGTAGAGATAGCAAATCAGGCGGGAATTACTGCGGTTATTCAACCCGGAGGTAGCATTAAAGATCAATTGAGCATCGATTATTGCAATAGTCAAAATATGACAATGGTATTTACGGGTACGCGTCATTTCAAACATTAATTTGTATACCTTTGCTCGTTAAAAAACTGTAATTTAATCCTTATTATTTCCTATGGGATTTTTCGATTTCATGACCGAGGACATTGCGATAGACCTTGGTACTGCCAACACCCTGATTATTCATAACGACAAAGTTGTCATCGACAGTCCGTCTATAGTGGCGCGCGATCGTATATCTGGGAAAATCATTGCCGTTGGTAAAGAAGCTAACCTCATGCAGGGAAAAACCCACGAGAACATTAAGACGATTCGTCCTTTGAAAGACGGCGTTATTGCTGATTTCGATGCCTCGGAAAAAATGATCAGTATGTTTATCAAGAGCATACCGGCATTGAAAAAGAAAATGTTTACACCTGCCTTGCGAATGGTTGTGTGTATTCCGTCGGGAATTACAGAAGTGGAAATGCGTGCCGTAAAAGAATCTTGCGAACGCGTGAACGGAAAAGAAGTGTATTTGATTCACGAGCCTATGGCAGCGGCAATTGGTATCGGAGTGGATATCATGCAGCCAAAAGGAAATATGATAGTCGATATCGGTGGTGGAACTACGGAGATTGCAGTTATCGCTCTCGGCGGAATTGTATGCGATAAGTCGGTTAAAATTGCCGGCGACGTTTTCACCAACGATATCGTGTACTACATGCGTACCCAACACAACTTATTTGTGGGAGAAAGTACCGCAGAGAAAATTAAAATTGAAATCGGTGCTGCCGTGGAAGATTTAGAATCGCCACCAGACGATATGTCGGTTCAAGGACGCGATTTGCTTACAGGCAAGCCAAAGCAAGTTGAAGTTTCGTACCGCGAAATTGCTAAAGCACTCGACAAGTCTATTCAGCGAATTGAAGATGCTGTTATGGAAACGCTTTCGCAGACGCCGCCTGAATTAGCAGCCGATATTTACAACACTGGTATTTATTTAGCGGGTGGTGGTTCGATGTTACGTGGACTCGACAAGCGTATTTCTCAAAAAACCGATTTGCCTGTTTACATCGCCGAAGATCCACTACGCGCCGTTGTTCGTGGAACGGGTATGGCTTTGAAAAACATCAATAAATTTAGAAGTATCCTGATTAAGTAATTCGGAACTTCTCAATAAAGCAACCGATTTATCAGACTAGCGTCAACAGACACTTATGCAGCAGATATTGAATTTTATCCTTAAAAACAGCCATAAGTTGCTGTTTTTGCTGCTTTTGATAATAGCGCTGTCTCTTACTATTCAAGCACACTCCTATCACAAAAGTAAAGTCATTAGTTCGGCAAATTTCTTGGCGGGCGGTGTTTACGAGCAAATGAATGCCGTGAGCGAGTATTTTAGTTTGAAAGAGCGTAACCAAGAACTTGCAATTGAAAATGCGCGACTGAAATCTTTGCTTTTTAATTCAGCCGACACCGCAGCACTAAAACTACCCGATACGATTAAAGGCGTTAAGAAAGTGAATGTCATTTTATCGAAAGTGATTCACAATTCGTTCAATGTGCCTGAAAATTACTTGACACTTAATTCGGGCAGCAAGCAAGGAGTTAAAAGCGATATGGGTGTGATAAACGACCTTGGAATTGTAGGTATCGTTGAGAAAGTGAGTCCGAATTACGCCACCGTACAAAGTATCTTGAACATTAAGTCGAAAATTAACGCCAAATTCAAGAAGTCTGATCATTTTGGTACCTTAATTTGGAACGGTAAGAATACTGGATATGCCCAATTAATCGACGTGCCACGCTTGGCGCAGATTAAAAAAGGCGATACGATTGTAACGGGTGCCGATTCCAAAATTTTCCCTGAAAATATCGGTATTGGAACCATCTACAAGATATACATTGACGATCAGACCAATTATTACACACTCGACGTGAAGCTCTTTAACGATATGACGAGTTTGGGTCACGTGTATATCATTAAAACCAAAGATCGCGAGGAGATTTTACAAATAGAGCAAGAAACAGCGCAGCCAAATGAACAGTAATGTTTTATTCAATACGGCCCGATTTATCTTGCTGCTTGCGGCACAAATCCTCATTTTTAACAACATTCAGTTTTGGGGCTATCTCAACCCGTATCCGTATGTGTTGTTTATTTTGCTTTATCCGGTAAACGGTAATAAAAATAGCTTGCTAGCAGCGAGTTTTTTACTCGGTTTACTCATCGATATGTTTACTAATTCTGGAGGAGTTCATGCGGCAGCGTCGGTTACTTTAGCTTACGTCCGACCTGCATTTTTCCGATTTGCGTTCGGTGTTTCGTACGAATATCAAACCATTAAAATCAACGATCGACTCACCCCAGAACGTTTCTCGTTTATTTTAGTTTCGGTGACAACACATCACCTCATTTTGTTTGTTTTAGAGACTTTCCGATTTAGTTTCTTTTGGAATATCTTGCTGCGAACGGTGTTCTCTACTTTATTTACTATTGTACTTTGTATCATCATTATTCACTTATTTAAGCCGTCTAAAAGATGAGAAAGGTATTGTTGCCCACCATCATTATCATATCAGTTATTCTGATCGTGATGCGACTCTTCTATCTGCAGATTATCGACGATGAGCTCAAGCTTAAAGCAGAAAACAACGCTATTGAGATTATTTACGAATATCCGGAACGCGGGTACATTTACGACCGAAACGGAAAGCTACTGGTAGCCAACCAGCCCTCGTACGACATCATGGTTACGCCGCGTGAAGTAAAAAACATCGACACAACAGAATTTTGCGATTTGCTTAACATCACCAAGGAAGATTTCATCAAAAAAATGGAGAAAGCCAAGGTGTACAGTCCGCGGCTGCCGTCGGTTTTCTTATCGCAACTAAACAAGAAAGAATACGCTGGTTTTCAAGAGAAGCAACGAAAGTTTCAAGGTTTTGAAATTGTAAAACGTTCCCTACGCGATTACCAAGTGAAAGTGGCTGCAAACGTTTTTGGTTCCATAACACAAGTAAATCAGCGTACGATTGATAAAAATCCGTACTACCAATCCGGCGATCTAATCGGTGTTCAAGGTGTTGAGCAAAGTTACGAGGAAGTATTGCGCGGCGTAAAAGGCGTGAAGTACCGTCAGAAAGATAAATTTAACCGCGATATCGGTGCGTACAAGCAAGGCAAATTCGACGTAAAAGCCGTCCGTGGCGAAGACATTACCTTAACTATCGATGCTGAATTACAGCAATACGGCGAAGAACTTATGGTAAACAAACGCGGCGGAATTGTTGCCTTAGATCCGAAAACTGGACAGATTTTAGCGTTAGTAACGGCACCGTCTTACGATCCGTCGATTCTCGTTGGCCGACAGCGCTCTAAAAACTACACCAAACTCTACCGCGATTCGATAGCACAGCCTTTATTCGACCGAGGATTACTTGCACAATACGCACCAGGTTCGCCATTTAAAATCGTTACTGGTTTAATTGCGCTGCAAGAAGGTGTAATCGACGAGAATACAACCGTTATGTGTCACCACGGATTCAGTTACGCGCGCGGGCGGTTTATGCGTTGCCACGGCTTCGGGCCGCACCAATTACACAACGGGATCTACAATTCGTGCAACGCCTATTTCGGAACGGTGTACATGCGAACCATCAACAAATATTTGAAACCACCGCAGGCTGTCGATATCTGGGCAAAACACGCCAAAAGTTTCGGTTTGGGCGATTTCATGGGTTACGATCTACCGACAGGAAAACGCGGACTAATTCCGACTTCAAAAACCTACAAACGCATTTATCCCAACGGTGGCTGGCGTTCTACGGCAATCGTTTCAAACGCTATTGGTCAAGGCGAAGTGCTCGCAACACCGATACAGCTTGCAAATATGATTGCAACTGTTGCAAATCGAGGCTATTATTATACACCCCACATCATCAAATACATTAAAGGAGGTAAAATCGATCCCAAGTTTCGCGAAAAGCATACCACCACTATCGATCGTAAGTACTTTGCACCTGTAATTCGCGGTTTGCACGCCGTGTACACCAACGGAACCGCAAGTCATTTGCAAATTGATGGCATTAACATCTGTGGAAAAACCGGGACTGCTGAAAACTTTGCTCGAATAGGAGGTAAGAAAGTACAGTTGAAAGACCACTCGATTTTTGTAGCGTTTGCACCGATGGAAAACCCTAAAATTGCATTAGCCGTATTTGTTGAAAATGGCGGATTTGGTGCAACCATCGCCGGACCTATTGCTACACTGATGATCGAGAAATACGTGCGCAAGAAAATTACGCGTACCGATTTGGAGAAGTTTATCCTAAACAAAAGTTTAGAAGCCGAGTACAATCGCTACACCAAAAAAACAAACGACTCACTATATAACAATCGTGAAATTAAACCCGTGGGCGATACCATAGGTAAATTAGAACTCTGATATGAAGAATCAAAGTACTAGAGATCACATCGATTGGGTAACAGTTACCCTGTACAGCCTTTTAGTATTATTGGGTTGGTGCAACATTTTTTCGTCGAGTTTTCCTGAAGGTGAATTCTCGTTCTTCGATTTGTCGCAGTTTTTCACCAAGCAGTTTGTGAATATTCTCCTGGCAATTCCGCTGATCATTATTGTTTTATCCTTGGATAGTAAAGTGTACGAGAAGTTTTCCGTTGTTTTTTACATCATCACTTTATTTCTTTTAGCGGGCTTGTTTGTCTTTGGCAAAACCGTGAACGGGCAAACCAACTGGTACGCCATAGGAGGCTTTAGCTTGCAACCCGCCGAATTTGCCAAAGTAGGTTGTGCACTAGCACTTTCTAAGTTTTTAAGCGATGTGCAAGTGAATCTGCGCGATTCGGCACGACAGTTCCAAGCCTTTGGAATTATCTTGCTGCCTATCATACTTATTGCGCCACACGACCCCGGAAGTGCTTTAATATTCACGATGCTAATACTAGTCATGTACCGTGAAGGC
Source organism: Flavobacterium aurantiibacter (assembly GCF_002251775.1). GTDB lineage: Bacteria > Bacteroidota > Bacteroidia > Flavobacteriales > Flavobacteriaceae > Flavobacterium > Flavobacterium aurantiibacter. Next base: position 783 of record NZ_NOXX01000128.1, on the reverse strand, counting down.
TTGCCCTCTTGGTATTTGTGGACAGGTTTTATCGCCATCATCATCTTTGTACTTTGCCTGCTTTTTGATCCGATTTACATCATCGCAGCTGCAGCAATCATCATTATTTTAACGTATTACCGAAGTCGAATTGCCAATCGAAATATTCTCGCAAGTGCATCGGCATTTGTGATTATTGTACTGTTTACGTTCTCGGTAAATTACGTATTTAACGACGTCTTTCAGCAACACCACCGCGATCGTTTTAATATTTTACTCGGAAAGGAAGTCGACCTTCGCGGAATCGGATACAACATCAACCAATCTAAAATTGCTATTGGTTCGGGCGGTTGGTTCGGAAAAGGCTTTTTAGAAGGAACACAAACTAAAGGTGGTTTTGTGCCGGAACAACACAGCGATTACATTTTTACCACGATCGGCGAAGAGTGGGGTTTTCTCGGATCGCTACTCGTTATTGGCTTGTTTGTTGGACTCATGTTTCGAATTTTATACCTCGCCGAAAGACAAAAAACCAAGTTCAGTAGGGTGTACGGCTACTGCGTCGTTTCGATACTTTTTATACATTTCTTTGTTAATATTGCCATGGTTCTCGGACTCTTCCCAACCATTGGCGTACCTTTACCTATGATCTCGTACGGAGGTTCTAGCTTGTGGGGCTTTAGCATTCTAATTTTTATCTTTGTAAAAATGGATGCCAACAAAGTCAACGAGTGGTAAAAATTTAAAGCTATGAAAAAGATTTTTTTGAGTTATCCATTTGCGTTCCTTATCAAATCAGTATAA
>NZ_NOXX01000112.1 GCF_002251775.1 Flavobacterium aurantiibacter | reverse complement strand
TCGTTGTTCGGTGAAATACCACGTTGGATGATACAACCGATGTTGCTTACTGTTACACTTTCAGAATCTGAACAACCGCTGGCTGCTGTTATCGTTACAATAAATTCGCCAGCACCACTTACAATAATGGATTCTGGAGTCTCGGGAGATACAATTTGAAATGGCACACTCCCTTCCCATGTATACGTTACAGCATTTGGATCAAAAGAATTGCTTACCGGAAGTGCGCTAATCTGAAACTGGTTATTAACACAACCCGTTTCAAATCCAATATTTAATGAAATCGAATCCAAATCAACATTAACAGAATAAGTATTAGTGCACCCGAATAAAGAAATCGATACCTGATATTCTCCCACTTGATTTGCGGAAATAGTTGAGCCTGTAAATTGACTTCCATCTGGACGCGTCCAAATATAAGTAGCATTTGGATTAGTAATGTCAAAATTATTTGCGGTAAAATCTATTGTAACTGCCTGATTATTACATATAACATACGAGCTGCTTCCAAAGGTAACGTCCCAAGATCTCGATGAAGGAGCTACGACATAGCTAAATGGCGAGCTCAAACATCCCAAAATCGATACCGAAACTTGGTAAGTGCCTGGCTCGGTAACTGCAAAGGTGTTCTCTGCCGAGGAAGTTGTCTGACCCGCTGGATCAGTGAAAATGTATGTAACTGGACTTCCGTTGGTGTTGTTTGTAACCGTAGCGGTAATCGTACCGTTCTCATCCGGACATAATTCTGTTGGACCCGTAACTTGAACATCCCAAACAGGACTAGCTGCTCCAATTGTAAATGTCTGGCTGGTAGTACAACCTTGATTGTTTACCACTACTTCGTAATTACCCAATTGTGCACCGCTAATTACAATTGAAGGAGTTGTTGCAATTAGATTAGAATTTAATGTCCAAGTGTAGGTAACTTGGCTTACATCAAAAGAATTTTCGGTAGGTACTACTGTAACGGTTGTTTGCTCATCCGGACACAGATCCTTAACTCCATCTAGCGTATACACTGGGGTTAAATTTTGGACAATTAAACTGAAGTTTACTACCTGATAACAGCCTGTTCCTATCTTTGAGACACGAACATAAATCGTTTGTAAATTGTTTCCGAGGAATGCTTCCGGGTTTGTAATCTGGTTTGCAACTACGTTTTGGTCTGCATCATCAAAAGTTGTGAAGTACGTCAGTGCGTGCGAACCAGCAGCAAATGGCGCTAAAATTGTAGCCGCATTCTGAGTTAAATCGAAAGTCGAAGATCCAGTAGAATCACAATCTAAAAGGTTTGCTGGGGTTCCAGCAACTGCATCTTGGAAAAACTCAACAATAATTTGATCTGTTGCGACACAAGTGGTATTGTTATAAGATGCACTAATTTGGTAAGTTCCTGGCTCAGTAACAACGATTGTCGGTCCGCTTTGATTTGGTATAATCTCGTTATTTCTCGACCATTCAAATGTATAAATTGTTGGATTTAAACCCGAGTCAATAGTCACCGAATCACCTGGACAAATTGCGTTCCCAGCCGATTCTAAAAAGTCGCTTCCTAACTCTACATTTCCAATATCGAAACTGCCTCCTTCGAGAAATACCGCACTGTCAAATGCATTATCTCGTCGGTCTGCGATTACTAATTTAATATGGTAGGTCACGCCTGGTATAACGTTTGCAACTGCTGTCATGGGAACCGTAACACCGTTAAAGTTAATAGGTGCTCCGATTGGATTTATCCCTAAATCTCCGTAAAAACTCTGGAAAAACTCAGGATTCACAGAATCACAAGTGTCATTATACAATTCGTTTCTGATGGTAACAACGGAAACTGGAGTGGTCGTATTTGGAATAATCGCTAAATTCTCTGTTTCATTTGTAGCTGTGTTTGTTAAAAGGAATGCAAATGCGTCAGAATAGTCGCATTGAAACTGTCCATACTCCTCGCTAGCGAAAATAAAGCGGAAGCTAATTTGATCCTGAAGCGGTACAAAATCAAACTCAAGCTTTGTTGCATTTTGCGAATTCATAGCTTGACCTGTGGCTTCTAAGATAATGGCTTCTAAATCATCGTCTCCAAGCCATCCAAAACCGCCATCACTCAAAATAACATCATTTGGACCTGGCGCAGAAGCTGCGTTTCCTGTTGTTAAAACAATTCCGTCTTCAAAAGGAAACTCCGAAAGTCCTTTATTAAAGTAGCCTATTCCATTTGGCAAATCTGCACCAAAATCTACACCTGTCGACGAAGTTATATTGGTTACGTTCGCACATGACGTATCCAATAAAATGTCTTCAATAAGTTGTTGCTTGGTGTAAATATCTAGGTTAGTTGTAATTGGTGGTAAAATTTTACCAATACACAAGTCGAATGTAATGTCTTGCGGTGTACCTACTGAAGACCATACTCTTATCCAATATGTATTTCCAACAACATAATTTTCTTCAATACTTTCATTCGGATCGCTACAAAACAATAACGTTAATGCATTGCAATCGGTTCCTGAATAAACCGCGTGATTTAGGTTATCTGAAGTTCCTACAATATTCGAAAGTGTAATGATTTGAGTACTGCTGTTTGCCACGAAACTAAACCAAACATCATCATCCTCAGTTCCAGGACAAGAGAGTGAATTCGCTGACGGTGTAGCGCCAGTTATTGCACTACTGAATATCGTAACGCATTCCAATCCGTTATTTGGTGTTACTGGAGTCGCAACTGCACAGTCGTCGTTAGTTACCGGATCTGGAGTAGTAATACACAAAGTGAAGTTTGCGAACTGTGCTGCATTACCTCCACCAGTCCAAACCCTAATTCTATAAACTTGGTTAGGAACTAAATTCGTTGCAACACTCACCTCTAAATTACTATTATTACAATACAGTTGTGTTAACGAAGTACAATCTGAACCCGAATATAATGCGTGATTGATATCACTTGATGGACCATTAATGTTACTAAATGTTATAATGTGGGTGGAATTAGTAGCAGTAAAAGAAAACCAAACATCATCGTCTGTATTTCCTTGGCAAGTCGGTTGTGTATTGGGCAGTGTTCTAGTAGCACCAAGCGTTGAACCATTTATGCTCTGTGCACAAATTCTAGTTGGATTTACAGGTACTGTTATTGCACCTGCACAATCGTCGTTTAGAGGTTTTGTTGTGAAAGTTCTAGGCGCTAAAATTGTCCATGTACTCACATCAGTACTCGAACAAATAGACCGAACATAATACACGTAAGTGGTTGCTGGCAATAAGCCTTCAACAGTAAATGGATTTGAATTTGTTAGATAATACGGAGCTACGCCAGTTACTGGAGACCCATTTACAGGTAAGATTGCATTTTCCGCAGGAACAACATAAACCTCCCATTGTGTAGCACCTGGCGCTGGTAATCCGTTCTCTGTCCACTCTAGTTCTGCAGAGGTTGCTGTTATGGTCGTAACGTCTACTGCTAAAGGAGTTGGTTTTGGGCAAGTTGGAGGAGTACAATCACCAACTGAAGAATAAAGTACCGTTGATGGCGCACCTTGACCTGGAGCTTTGGTGAATAATATATCAGTAAATGGACTTTGAACTTGAACTCCAACTTCTGCAGGAGCAGTTCCTTCTACACTCCAAAACAAATCAAATGGAATATCATTACATATTTGAACATTCACATTTGTTGGTCCTGCTGTAGTTATTGTGCTACCTATAGTTGCAACAATAATACCATTTTGACGGACTTGCATGCGTGCACCATTCCAACCGTTGCCTCCCGCGTCGGTAAGTACAAATCGATATGTACACTTATCTTCTGGCAAGCAAGTTATTGTGTTGAAAACTATAGGCCCAGCCCAAGTACTTTTATCGTCTCCCGGACAAACTGTCCGCACGTAATAATAGTAAATTCTGGCTTGTTGTAAAGTTCCATCTGGAACAGTAAATGGTGAACCTGATGACACTGGAATCAATAGCTGCCCATTGTCCGTTGGAGGATTCACTGCTGGTAATTGCGCAGGTGGAGTTAACGAAAAGCTAGGTACCAAATAAATTTCCCATGCAGTATCTGTTGGTGTGCCGTTGGTCCAATTAAAGGTCGCTGCTGTAAGTCCGATTCCTGTAACAGATAATGCTGTAGGCTTAGGACAAGTTGGAAGCGTTGTAAAGTTAACACCTGTACTCCAAGGAGAATCTGTAGGTAAACAGTTCACTCGAATGTATACTGTATAAGCAGTATCGGGAATCAAGCCTGTAATATTAAATGAAAGATTCGTTAAATCTGCAACCGTAATATCATTAAAAGTTGGAACAGTACTTGCTGTGGGAGCCGGACTTCCTTGAGTAACCACATAGACATCCCAAGAAGTTGTAGCAGGCGCAGACCACGTTACCAAAGCTGTATTTGTAAGTAAAGTGGCTGTGGGAACTGCAACTGATGTTGGAGCTAAATCACAGCGTGGTGTTGTACAATTTACTACGTCGGTGTACAGAACAGTTAGAGGTGTACCTGAATTAGCAGCTTTAGTGAATATGGTTTGTCCAAATGAATTTATAACTTCAACAATACATTGGTTTGGAAGTGTTCCTGCTACCGACCAAAAAAGATCGAAACCAATGTTGTTACAAAGCGGAACCGAAACATCAACAGGCCCGCCGTTTGTTATTGTGCTTCCTAAAGTTGCAACTACGATACCATTTTGGCGCACTTGCATTCTTGCATTATTCCAGCCGTTATTACCCGAATCTCTTAACCTGAAAGTATAGTTACATGTGCTTGTTGCGTCACAAACTAATGTATTGAATACAAATGGACCTGCCCACGTGGTAAACAAATCTGATCCAGGAACGCACTCGGCACGCACCCAAAATTCGTAAATTGTTGCGGCAGTTAGATTTTCTACCAGATAAGGCAAAGCAGTAACCTCAGTACCCGAACCCGCAGGAACTCCTGCTCCAGGAGCTTGCACTACTACCTCCCAAGAAGAAAAGTTACTCGGATTATCCCAAGTAAGCGTAGCATTAGTAAGTCCGATTTCCGAAGCACCCAATGTAGCTGGTGGAGGTGTACAGGATTGATTCTGTACAATTAAGTTGTATCCAATCGAGGGGGTGGTGTTACTTGAACTGATAACAATAATGTATGTAGTGCCCGCAGTTACATTTACAGTTAGAGTTCTCACAGTTGCCTGTGCGTTCGCCAGACCCGCAATACATGTAACTCCTACATTATTACAACCCGCATAGACAAACAATCCCGAATTTGTCGCCGGAGTTCCGCTGGGAGTCATTGAAATATTAATAATTCCATCTGCGGTTGGTGTATAACTATAGAAAACCTCGTTACCAGCTAAGTAATTCGTCGTTGCTGGAGTAGCGCCGCACAATGTGCCTTGGGCGGTGTCGAATTCATCTCCAAAATTGAGTGTATTTCCTGTTGATTGGTACGGAAGCGTAACGATTTGCAAAGGATCCGAACAAACCGAGCCGGTTGGCAAAGTTGTGAAAGGGAACGGTCCGGCCCAGTCACTTGTTACGGTTTCAGTTGTACCGCAAATGGCACGAACATAGTATTTGTAATTTGTCCCCGCCTGCAAAACAATATTTGCTGGAGTAGTAGTATATGAAGTGGGGTTTGTATTAGGAGCTGTAACAGTAAAACCCGAACCCGTTGGATCTGAAGCTGCCGGTACAATTTCAATCTCAAAGTTCGAAGCTAAACCTGGATTGTTCCAAGTAAGTTGAACTGTGGTTGATTGAACAGAAGCTACATCTAAACCATTTGGCGTAAGACAGCGCTCGGTTATACGAACATTGTCAAGCAAAAATCGGTCTCCACCTCTTGCAGGCGTTGGCTGCGTGAAAACTCTCACGAAAGCTATGTACACTTGCTGACCAACCAAAGACGCCGGTAAATCGACAACTTTCTCATCACAAACCGTGATATCACCGTTTAAATCTTGTAAATCGGATTCCGTAAAGGATTGAACAATAGTATAAGCTGATTGGTTGGTTTGATTGGGGTTGATCGACACGCGCACCTGAAAAAGTGTACCCTGATCGCCCGCCGCTAACTGACGGACAAGAAACCGAAGCTGTCCGTTGGCAGGAACTAACCTCTGATTGGTAATTAACCAATCTTCCTCCGTATTATTAATTCCTATTTGTTCGAAATTAATAAACGCTGAATTTACTCCAGCACAGGGAGCGAATGTAGATGGAAATGGCGTTGGTGTAGCCGTCCATTGGAGATTAGCTCCGATGCCATTAGTACCGTTAATAACAGCCCAATCAGCTGGAATACCCGACTCAAAACCCTCTGTTTGCGCCACCAGCTTTGAAAAAACCAGTAAAAAAAGCAGCAAAGTAATTTTTTTCATAAACATTTTTTTTGGAAAAGAATGAGCTTTTTGTTAACACAAGGTTAATGTTCAAATTTAGCAATTATTGAAGCTCCTTAACAATTCTTTAAATATTTAACAAAATAGCTCTATGAAAATACAATTGTAACAGAAGCCGACTTTTTAACATTGTTTCTTATCGATTCAGGATTATAAATTCGACTGTGATAATACGTATCTTTGCAATCGATTTCGCATATGACCAAACCAAAAACAAAAGTTTACTTTGCCTCCGATCAGCATTTTGGCGCACCAAGTCGGAGCTTAAGTTTGCATCGAGAGCGACTTTTTGTCGATTGGCTCGATTCCATTAAACACGACGCGTCGCATCTTTTTCTTGTGGGCGACTTATTCGACTTTTGGTTCGACTATAAAACTGTGGTCCCTAAAGGTTTCGTTCGCGTTTTGGGAAAAATCGCAGAGTTGAAAGACGCAGGAATTGAAATCTTATTTTTTGTTGGAAATCACGATTTGTGGATGCGCGATTATTTCGAAACCGAACTACAAATCCCAATTTACCGCGATTCAACCCCTTTCACCTTCGGAAACAAAGAATTTTTAATTGGCCATGGTGATGGAAAAGGACCTGGAGACAAGGGTTACAAACGAATGAAGAAAGTTTTCACGAATCCCTTTTTTAATTGGTGTTTCCGTTGGCTGCATCCCGATGTTGGAGTGCGAATTGCACAATACTTGTCCGTGAAAAATAAATTGATCTCTGGAATAGAAGACGCCACCTTCCACGGTCCGGATAACGAATGGCTCATTCAATACTGCAAAAGAAAGCTAGAAGAAAAGCACTACGATTACTTGATTTTTGGACATCGTCATTTACCTATGACCTTCGATTTGGGAAATCAGGCTACCTACGTAAATCTGGGAGATTGGATTCAGTTTTTTACTTACGCAGAATTCGACGGCACCGAACTAAAACTAAAAACCTATTCAAAATCATAAAGAATATCCATTAAAAATGAACAATACTGCTCAACATTTCGGAATTGAAAATGTACTTAAAAGTCTAGGCTTACTAGCCGAAAATGAAGGAACTTCTACCGGAAGTCAGAACTTCAGCTCGGGCGAATTAATCCACTCTTACTCTCCTGTAGATGGAAAACTCATTGGAAGCGTACGTGCATCGACTGCTGCCGATTACGAAAAGGCGGTTTCGACTGCTGCGGAAGCTTTCAAAACATTTCGTTTGATGCCAGCACCTCAACGCGGTGAGTTGGTACGCCAGTTTGGAGAGAAACTCAGACAAAAGAAAGACGATTTAGGAAAATTGGTTTCTTACGAAATGGGGAAATCGTTACAAGAAGGACTAGGCGAAGTACAAGAGATGATCGATATCTGTGATTTTGCAGTTGGTTTGTCTCGACAACTTCACGGACTGACGATGCACTCGGAGCGTCCGGCGCACCGTATGTACGAACAGTATCATCCGCTAGGCATTGTTGGAATAATTTCTGCATTTAACTTTCCTGTTGCGGTTTGGTCGTGGAACACAGCGCTTGCATGGGTGTGTGGCGATGTTTGTGTGTGGAAACCGAGTGAAAAAACTCCTCTTTGCGGCGTAGCTTGCCAGAATATCATAGCTGAAGTTTTAGCGGAAAACAACATGCCAGAAGGAATTTCTTGCTTAATTTCAGGCGATTATACGATTGGCGAATTGTTGTCAAAAGACAAACGCGTTCCTTTGGTTTCGGCTACCGGATCAACCCGTATGGGGAAAATCGTTGCCGCAACTGTTGCCGAACGTTTGGGCCGATCATTACTCGAATTAGGTGGAAACAACGCAATTATTGTGACGCCCAATGCCGACATTAAAATGACTGTGATTGGAGCCGTGTTCGGAGCCGTAGGCACAGCCGGTCAACGTTGTACATCGACACGCCGACTAATAATCCATGAAAGCATTTACGAACAGGTTAAAGATGCTATTGTTGCTGCTTACGCACAGCTTCGCATTGGAAATCCGCTTGACCAAAACAACCATGTCGGACCACTTATCGATACCGACGCGGTAAAAACGTACCAACACGCTTTAGAAGCAGTGGTAGCACAAGGCGGAAAAATTATTGTTCCTGGTGGCGTTTTAACTGGAGCAGGTTATGAAAGTGGATGTTATGTTAAACCCGCTATTGCAGAAGCCGACAATAGTTTTGAAATCGTGCAGCACGAAACTTTTGCGCCGATTTTGTACTTATTGAAATATTCGGGAAGTGTTGAAGATGCCATTGAAATTCAGAATGGAGTTGCTCAAGGATTGTCATCGGCAATTATGACCACTCATTTGCGCGAAGCCGAACAGTTTTTATCGGCTGCAGGTTCCGACTGTGGCATAGCTAATGTAAATATTGGAACTTCTGGAGCGGAAATTGGAGGAGCTTTCGGTGGAGAAAAGGAAACAGGTGGTGGAAGAGAAAGCGGCTCGGATGCCTGGAAAGTGTATATGCGAAGACAAACCAACACGATAAACTATTCGACAAGTTTGCCTTTAGCACAAGGAATTAAATTCGATTTGTAAAAATTCGAAACTTTCAAAAAAGCTGCGCAACAAACGCAGCTTTTTTTATACCTGAGTTCGATTTAAAAATTGCGGTCAGAAAACAGATAAATGG